>NZ_JWGQ01000127.1:0-37407 GCF_001069025.1 Streptococcus sp. 1004_SSPC
AGATACATTGATTGCCTCTTCTGAAAAGGCTCGTACGGTACTTGGCTGGAAACCACAATTTGACAATATCGAAAAAATTATCGAAAGTGCCTGGGCATGGCATTCAAGCCATCCAAAAGGCTATGATGATAGAGATTAATTATAAGGAATAGAAGCTCCATATGGTCATAAACTACCATTTGGAGTTTTTTCTAGACACCATAGCTAATCTTTGCAATTTTATCTTATATCCTTTAAGATAATTCTGTTACAACTTGAAAAGGAGAACAGGATGGAAACATATACACTTTCAAATGGCGTTACGATTCCTAAAATTGGTTTTGGGACTTGGCAGATTCCAGAAGGGGAAGAAGCTTATAACAGTGTTAGTTTCGCACTTAAGGCGGGTTACACACATATTGATACAGCACAAATCTACGGTAACGAGGTTTCTGTAGGTAAGGCGATTGCTGATAGTGATGTGGCGCGTGAGGATATTTTCTTAACTACAAAACTTTGGAATGACAAGCACGATTACGATTTGGCTAAGGACTCTATCGACGAATCTCTCGAAAGATTAGGTGTGGATTATTTGGATCTTTTGCTCATCCACTGGCCAAATCCAAAGGCTCTTCGTGAGAATGATGCTTGGAAGGCTGGCAATGCAGGTGCTTGGAAGGCAATGGAAGAAGCCTACAAAGAAGGTAAGGTGCGTGCTATCGGTGTGTCTAACTTTATGCAACATCACCTTGATGCTCTCCTTGAAACGGCTGAAATTGTGCCACATGTCAATCAAATTCTTTTGGCTCCGGGTTGTGCCCAAGAAGATTTAGTTGCCTATTGCCAAGAGCGTGACATTCTTCTTGAAGCCTACAGTCCACTAGGTACTGGTAGCATTTTTGGAAATGAAGACGTTGAAGCAGTGGCTGAACGTAACGGAAAATCAGTTGCTCAAGTTGCCCTACGTTGGAGCCTTCAAAAAGGTTTCTTGCCACTACCTAAGTCAGTGACACCAAAAAATATCGAAGCCAACTTGGATATATTTGACTTTGATTTGTCAGAGGACGACATGGCAGTCTTGGATAAGATTCAAGGCATTAAAACTCAGGATGACCCCGACACAGTTAATTTTTAATAGAATTGCAAGCAACTCGTGAGGGTTGTTTTTTGCTTGTCTCTTTTGATTTGCTATTGAAACTGTCATTTTTTTATTTATAGATGGGAGTTATGTAATGGAGTCTCGAAATCTTTTGCCTCAGAACACACGTATGATGGCAAATTTACTCAGTTTTTCAGGGGGAGCTTTGGATGTCTTTTGTCATATGTATTACCATAGTTTGGTTGCCACTCAGACAGGGAATATTCTCCTGTTAGTTGCTGACTGGCGTAGTAGTAACATGTACCATAACATGTTGCGATGCTTTTCCATCCTTTTCTTTTCCTTAGGTTTTCTTTTTGGCATGTGGTTTAAAGATCATCGTAAGAATGCCTACTGGCGTGTTTATGGTTTACTTCCTCTTTGCGTAATGACTGCCATTTTACCATTCTTGACGCCGAATGCTCTATTAGAGCTTCCGATTATTGCTTTTTCTGCAGGTATCATGATGAAGACTTTTATCGGCAGTCAGATTGAAAATCATCCCTTTGTGATTTTTATGACTTCAGGCAATTATCGAAGGATGCTGACGGCACTTTACTATGTTATTGAGGGGAGCGGAGTTCAGAAAGAATATCGTCGCCAGGCGGTCAATTATGGCTTTGTCGTAGTTAGTTTTGTGGTTGGTGCAGTTGTATCAGCTCTTCTGATGCATTTTATTCATATTAAGTCAATCTGGCTAATCACGATTAGCTTGATTACGATTATGGTTTACTATTCATCAGAAGTGAAACGTCTGGGACTCAAGAAAACCAATCTTTAAGCACTTTTGTAGCAATTATTTTTGATAAAAAATGTCTTGTGTTATAATTTTGATTATATTAATTTCGTCTAATGTTAAAAAGGAGACATAAGATGCCTGTAGTAAGTAATGATTTTTCAGATATCGTTTATAACCGTCGTTCCATTCGTAACTTTGATCCATCTGTTAAGATTCCGCGAGAAGAACTGTTGGAAATCCTAGATAAGACTGTTACAGCACCATCATCAGTCAACATGCAACCTTGGCGCTTTGTCGTCGTTGATAGCGAAGAGGGCAAGGAAAAATTGACACCTTTCGTTAGCTTCAATGGGGTGCAAAATGAAACGTCATCAGCCATGGTCCTTATTTTTGCCGATTTGAAGAGCCAAGAAAGAGCTGAAGAAATCTATGGTAAGGCCGTTGCACAAGGAAAAATGCCTGAAGAGGTCAAGGAGAAGCAACTATCAAGCATTGTACCAATGTATGACAATGCTCCACGTGAAGTGATGAATGAAATTGTTCATATTGATGCTAGTCTGGCTGCCATGCAGTTGATGTTGGTCGCTCGTTCTTATGGTTACGATACTAATGCCATTGGTGGCTATAAAACATACTAAGATTAGTAGTGAAGAAATCTCCGACGGGAGAGAGTACTCACTACTTTTTCTTTGTGCTAAAGTAGAGGTGTCTTGTTAAGTCGTGGCTTCTTTTGGCGCTAGACGTCGTATATAAAACTGGCAAGACACCTGTTTTAGATGGAATTTTATCAAAGTATGTTGGACGCTAGACGTCGAGTATTGAAAATGAAATCACTAAAATAAGGAATCATTCAAGACAAAGAGGTAAACATAATGCGGACAGTTTTTGGTATCGATGTGAGTAAAGCAAGCTCAGAAGTCGCTATTCTTGTGAATGGTGAAAGGGTTCATAGCTATACTATGCCTAATGACATTATCGGATTTTCTCATCTACTGAAGGATCTAAAGACCGTGAGCAACCCCGAAATTATTTTCGAAGCTACTGGTGTCTATTCTCGCCGACTCCAGGCTTTTCTGGAAGAAAACAGCTATGACTATACACGTCTTAATCCTTTGGAAGCTAAGAAGCAACTTGATAGCTTACGAGTTCGGAAAACTGATAAGATTGACGCAGAGAAACTAGCTTCGTCACAATTTGTTTTAAATCGTAAACCAACTTACGTTCAAGAAGAAGTCTATCAAAACTTGCATGATCTTAGCCGATTCTACCAAAATCTGACAGAGGATATCGTAAGGACAAAGAATAGGCTGCACAAAGTTCTTCAAGTCGCCTTCCCAGAAATCGAGAATCTACTATCTACTCCTACAGGTGATCAATATTGGAATCTCGTGTCCATCTTCCCAACAAAGCATTGGGTGCTGGAATTATCAGAAGTTGAGTTGAAAGAGACTATCCGCAACTCAACCTCTAAACGCATTTCAGAGAACAGAGTAGGTAACTTGGCCGAGAAGTTAGTTGGACTGGCAAAGCAATCTTATTCTGCCATTTCAAAAACCTCTCCTATGATAGAAGAGGTTAAGTATAATGCACAGGAACTTATAAGGTTGACAAACCGTCGGGAACAAGTTTTACAACAGTTGATAGCGTTAGCTGAACCTCTACCTGAATATGAGATTCTTCTCTCTATTCCTGGTATCGCAGAAACAACGGCTACAAGCATTATTGGCGAATTAGGAGACATTCGTCGCTTTAAGTCTGCTAATCAAATCAACGCTTTTATCGGCATTGATCTCAAACACTATGAATCGGGAGATTTCCTAGGTCAAGAGCATATCACTAAGCGTGGGAATCCTTATGCAAGAAAAATTATGTATAAATGTATTCACAATATCGCTTCAGCTAGTCATACCAATCCTTGCCATATCGCAGATTTCTATGAGAAACGAAAAAGACAATCGCAGACAACTTCAACTAAGCCACATACGATTGCCTCTATACATCGCCTCATTAGGACAATGTACTATCTTATAATGCATAATAAACTTTACGACTATACTTTAGCCAAAAGTCATTAAAGTCGTCTATGCTTTATAATTCTAACACCTTATTTCAAAAAATACCAGATAAGGTGTCGTTTTTATATGCTCAAATGTCAGAAAAAATGGCTTGAACTATTCCTCAAAAAATTCCTTTTATGCACTTTCAGAAATAATGTTGAATCAGAAACCGTATTATACTTGACAAATGGTAGAAAAAACTAGTCTTACTAACACCAGACTGTATATATGTGCAAGATTTTTAAAGGATGAAGTTGTGTCAGTAATCTATTCAAAAGTAAAAATGTCAAATAATATTTTTGAAGCTTGTAAATTGGTAAGAAGCTTTATTAGTCTACCAATTGGTGAAATAAAAGAATAGGATTCAAAAGGGAAAAGTTTTATTAGGATATGATTATTTAGATTTAGAGGATTTAATAAAAATGGATACTCTTTTAGAAAATCTTAAAAACTTAGGTGCTTATCTATATTTATATGAGGGTGATTGTGAGGTAAATATGGAATTCCGTAGTAATACAAACGAGTCATATAAAGGCATTGCTGAGGAATAAATAATCCATTATTTGACCTGCACCACAAACAGTTAGACAGAAAAATCTAACTTTTGGGTGCAGTTTTTCGTCTTTCGTCAATTTTCACGAGATAGGTTGTCACTTAAGCGTCTCAAGCAGTTTTAAAAAATATCACTTTATCCGACTTTATTTTCATAAGACCAGATTAAAGTATGATAAAATAAAGAAAAAGAGATAAAGGAGTCAGCTATGGCAACTAAAGAAGAATGGGTGCGTCACTTTGAGGACGTCAATGGTCGTAAACCAAGTCCTGAGGAGTTTATGGAGGCTAAGAAAGAAGGCTTTGTCATCGCTTCTGAGGTACCAACTGACCAGGTGTCTGAACAGGTTGAAGCTCAGCGTGTGGGTAGTTCTGAAGCTACTGAAGAGGTGTCGGCGGACTCAGTAGCAGATAAGCAATCAGACGAAGCTCCTAAGCAAATGCCTGAGTTGAATCTGGAGAAAGAGCAAGAAAAAGAAACTCCAAAGACAAGTCAGATACCTTTGGAAAACCCTTATTACAAGCCAAAAGTAACCAAGAACAATGCTTTTGTTAATATTGCTTTGCCAATCATTATTCTAGTTTTGGGGATTCTATTTGTCATTTTGTCTTGGACACTTCCTATCGGTTTTGTCTTTACCTTCCTTGCTTTCTTCCTTATCATTTTGGCGATTGTGACTTTGGTTTTGAGTCTGAAATCGACACGCAAGGCACTATCTATTATTGCCCTAGTCATGTCAATTATCTTCTTCATGACTTCGCTTGCTGGAGCAGGTTATCAAGCGGTGAAATATGTCATGAACCATGCCGATCAGTTTGAGTCTGATCTTCGTTACAGAGCAAATAAATACATTGATAAAGATTATCAATTTGACTGGACAGAGGACCAGTTTAAGGAGTTGAAGGTTGACTCTTTGACTTTGGATGAGGTCCTAGATGCTCACGGTAAGGCTACGGATGCCGAGTGGCGTAATGAGGGTGAGACACTGACACTAGATCTTACTTATTCAAAAGAGGGAACAGGTAGTGACAACTTTGTCCATTTGACCTTTAAGTCTAAAGATGGTACTTACATCCTAGAGCATGCTTCCGCAGATTTTGGCTATGATAAAGTTAAGGAAGTTAGTGACTATCAAAGCAACTGGACAAAAGAGGATTATGATAAGCTAACGGTGGGTACGCAAGCAGACTTGCTTAAGGGAACACGTCTTTCAGATGTTGTCTCAAACCACTCTGAGGCCAGCTTTAGTACGCATGAGCTGACTCAGACTGATGAGGGAGACCTCACACAAAAAGTATCGCTTAGCTTCTACGATTATAGTCCAGACAGTGGTAAACTTAAGACAGTTCACTTAACGTTTGACTATGATAAACGTGAAAACGAGTACTTCTTGACAGACAAATCAGACGAATAAGACTATTTTTTAGTAATTCAAGCTCAGGGTTGCCTGGGCTTTTTACTATCAACAAAAGAGGATAAAATCTGGTATAATAGAATCGATTGATTTTTCAAGAAAGAAGTGTCACATATGAACATACAACAACTACGTTATGTCGTAGCCATTGCCAACAGTGGAACTTTCCGCGAGGCGGCCAGCAAGCTCTTTGTGAGTCAGCCTAGTCTTTCAGTGGCTATCAAGGATTTGGAGCAGGAGTTAAATTTTAAAATTTTCACTCGTACAACGACGGGGACTGTCTTGACCAGTCAGGGCATGACCTTTTATGAACGTGCGCTTGAGGTTGTGCGCAGTTTTGATAGTTTTGAAAATCGCTATCTTAATTCTTCTGAGAAGGGCAACCAGTTTTCGATTGCCAGTCAGCACTATGACTTTTTGCCACCTTTGATTACGACTTTTTCAGAACGTTACCCTGATTACAAGGATTTTCGTGTCTTTGAGTCTACGACCATTCAAATTTTGGATGAGGTAGCCAAGGGGCACAGTGAGATTGGAATTATCTATTTGAATCGTCAAAATAGTAAGGGCATCCAACAAAATATGGACAAGCTTGGGCTTGAGGCTATTGATTTGATTCCATTTAAGACTCATATCTATCTTCGCAAGGGCCATCCACTGGCTCATAAAGAGAGTTTAGTTATGGAGGATTTGGCGCACCTACCTACCGTACGTTTTACTCAGGAGAAGGACGAGTACCTGTACTATTCTGAAAACTTTGTGGATACATCAGATTCGTCTCTTATGTTTAACGTGACAGACCGTGCGACTTTGAACGGTATCTTGGAGCGTACGGATGCTTATGCGACGGGTTCTGGTTTCCTAGATGCTCAAAGTGTAAACGGTATTACAGTTATTCCACTTGAGGATAATTTGGATAACAAGATGGTTTATGTCCGTCGTAAGGGGATTAACTTGTCGTCTTGTGCTCTCAAGTTTGTCAATGTTATGTTTGACTACTTTGATACTTACAAACCATAGGAGGACTTATGCGTAAGGTTGTGATTCCTTTGGCTATTCTGGCCTTGATTGGTTTGGATCAGTGGGTCAAGCATTGGGTTGTGGCAAATATTGCCCTTAACCAAGTTATCAAAGCTATTCCTGGACTTTTCAGCTTGACCTATCTACAGAACCGCGGTGCTGCCTTTTCGATTTTACAGGATCAGAAATATTTCTTTGTGATTTTGACGGTTCTAGTGATCGGTGCTGCTTTGGTCTATCTGGTTAAGAATTACCAGAAGAGTCTTTGGTTGGTTCTATCTTTGATTTTGATTATCTCAGGTGGTATTGGCAACTTTATCGACCGTCTGCACTTGGGTTACGTGGTTGATATGGTTCAGCTTGATTTTATCGATTTTGCAATATTTAACGTGGCAGACTCCTATCTAACGGTGGGCGTGCTGCTCTTGATTTTAATCTTATGGAAAGAGGAAAATGGAAGTCATCATTAAAGAGGCGGGAAACCGTCTGGACAAGTCTTTGGCCGATTTGACAGAATTGTCACGCAGTCAGGCTAATGAAGCGATTAAGGCTGGAATAGTATTAGTTAATGGTAAGTCAGCCAAGGCTAAGTATGCGGTTAAAGAGGGTGATGTCATCACCTATGTATTGCCTGAAGAAGAGGTCTTGGAATACAAGGCTGAAGATATTCCTTTGGATATTATCTACGAGGATGCGGATGTGGCAGTGGTCAACAAACCTCAAGGTATGGTGGTCCATCCATCAGCTGGCCACACGTCTGGCACCTTGGTCAATGCTCTTATGTATCATGTCAAGGACCTTTCGTCTATCAATGGTGTGGTTCGCCCTGGGATTGTTCACCGTATCGATAAGGATACGTCTGGCCTTCTTATGATTGCTAAGAACGATAAGGCCCACAATGCTTTGGCAGCTGAGCTTAAGGATAAGAAGTCGCTTCGCAAGTATGTGGCTATCGTGCATGGCAATTTGCCTAACGATAGAGGTGTGATTGAGGCTCCGATTGGGCGTTCGGACAAAGACCGTAAGAAACAGGCAGTAACAGCTAAAGGAAAACCTGCAGTAACACGCTTCACCGTTCTTGAACGTTTTGGCAACTATACGTTGGTAGAGTTGCAACTAGAAACAGGTCGTACTCACCAGATTCGTGTGCACATGGCTTATATTGGTCATCCGGTGGCGGGAGATCCTCTTTATGGGCCACGCAAGACCCTCAAGGGCCATGGCCAATTTCTACATGCCAAGACTCTTGGTTTCACACATCCTACGACTGGAGAATTGGTCGAATTTACAGCGGAAGAACCTGCTATTTTCAAGAAAACCTTGGAGAAGTTGAGAGAAGCTTAACAGTTATCAAACGGATAGTCTTTCTTGGGAGAGGCGTCCGTTTTTTTCTTGTAAAAGAGTCTGAAATTTGCTATAATTTACCTAATTAAATAAGTCCTTTAATCACTGTCCAGAGAGGCAGGCAAGGAGCCATGAGAAGCGCGCGGTTGAACTGTGCCATGTTTTTGTGTATCTCCTTGTTTCAAGGGGATTTTTTGTATTTAGAAAGGTTCTTTTTATGAAGAAAAAAGAGATCGTCGATGACGTAACCATGAAACGTGCCATTACACGTATCACTTATGAGATTATTGAGCGTAACAAAAATCTCGACAAGATTGTCTTGGCTGGTATTAAGACACGTGGTGTTTATATTGCCCAGCGTATCCAAGAGCGCTTGAAACAGTTGGAAAACCTTGATGTACCATTGATTGAGCTTGACACTAAGGCTTACCGTGATGATGTTAAATCTGAACAGGACACATCCCTTATTCCTATCGAAATTGATGGTACGGATGTTATCCTTGTAGATGATGTGCTTTACACAGGTCGTACTATCCGTGCAGCTATTGATAATATCGTTAGCCATGGGCGTCCGGCGCGTGTTGGTTTGGCTGTCTTGGTTGATCGTGGTCACCGTGAATTGCCAATCCGTGCGGACTATGTTGGTAAAAATATCCCAACTAGTGAGTCAGAAGAAATCGAAGTTTTGGTGACAGAAGTTGATGGTAAGGATAGTGTCAACATTATCGATCCAAGCTAAGTTGACTGACGGATAGGGTGAAACGCCCTTTGTATCTTGTTAAATGAACACGCCCTAAGCCTTGTGCAAAAAAGATCAATATTCTTAGGAGCTGGCGCTCCGTCATCATATTTCCTATCTTTGCTTTAGGCCTTATACGGGCGTTGTATCTTACTTAACTGAACACGGGACTCATTTCTTAGGAAAAAAGATAAGTCTCCTAGCACAATTTGGAGTGCGTTGTCGACTTCGATTTTTCTACAGAAATGTTTGGCTTAGCCAAAACGTCCCTTTGTATCTTATTAATTGAACACGGTCTAAGAGCTGTGTAAAATAGATAAATCTTCCTAGAAGCTAAAGCTTCTGCGTCAGATTTCCTAATTTTACTTTGCTCTTTATACGCCCTTTGTATCTTAATTTTAAGGAGTACTTTGATATCGTGAATAACGTAAAATATGATGTGAATGATATGCCCAAAGCTGGTTTATTGGTGGGTTTGTCATTCCAGCACTTGTTTGCAATGTTTGGTGCGACGGTTCTTGTACCGATTTTGGTAGGGATTGATCCCGCTATTGCTCTTTTCTCATCTGGTTTGGGAACTTTGGCTCACTTGACGGTGACTAAGTACAAGATTCCAGCTTACATGGGGTCTAGTTTTGCCTATATTGCGGCTATGCAGATGCTTATGAAGACTGACGGTATCGCAGCGGTGGCTCAAGGTGCCATGGCTGGAGGTTTGGTCTACTTGATTGTTGCCTTGGTTGTTAAGTATGCGGGAAATGCTTGGATTGATAGAGTCCTACCGCCAATTGTGGTTGGTCCAATTATCATCGTCATCGGTTTGAGTCTTGCGGCTAATGCTGTCAAGGATGCGACAATGGTTAATGATACCTATAGTATCTTTAGTCTTGTGATTTCTATGGTAACTCTCTTTGCCGTCATCCTCTTTAACATGTATGGTAAGAAAATCATCGGTGTTATCCCAATTTTACTTGGTTTAATCGTGGGTTACATTTTCTCAGTGGTTCTTGGTTGGTTGACGGGACATGAGTTTGTTCAATTTTCAAAAGTTGCGGCTGCTCATTGGTTCCAAGTTCCAAGTTTTGACATTCCGTTTGTGAATTATGACTTCAAACTCTATCCAAGTGCGATTTTGACCATGGCTCCGATTGCCTTTGTGACAATGACTGAACACTTTGGGCATGTTATGGTTTTGAATAGTTTAACTGGACGTGATTACTTTAAAGATCCAGGTCTTGATCGTACTCTAACTGGTGATGGTTTGGCACAGATTATCGCTGGTTTCTTTGGAGCTCCACCAGTAACTTCTTATGGTGAAAATATTGGGGTTATGGCCCTTAGTAAGGTATACTCAGTTTACGTTATTGCGGGTGCAGCGGTGATTGCGGTCTTGATGAGTTTTATCGGTAAGGTGTCTGCTCTCTTGAGTTCAATACCAACAGCTGTTTTGGGTGGAATTTCAATTGCCCTCTTTGGGGTTATCGCTGCTAGCGGTTTGAAAATTTTAGTTGAACATAAGATTGATTTTGATAATAAAAAGAATCTCTTGATTGCTAGCGTTATCTTGGTATCTGGTATCGGTGGTTTGATGATTGACCTTGGTGGTCTCCAAATCACGGGTGTGGCAACCTCAACCATTCTTGGAATATTGCTTTACCAAATCTTGCCAGATCCTAACAAAGGTAGCAAGGACTAATCAATCATTAAAAAAGGAAAAACTATGGCGATTGCAGATGGAAAAGTGTCACTAAAACATTTGGTGACTATGGAAACCCTCACGAATGAAGAGGTTTTGGGCCTGATTCGTCGAGGTGGAGATTTTAAAAACGGCAGAGCTGATTTCCAGCTGGATCGACAGTATTTCGCTGCCAATCTCTTTTTTGAAAATTCAACACGAACACACAAGTCCTTTGAAGTGGCCGAGAAAAAACTAGGCTTGGATGTGATTGAGTTCGATGCTGGGACTAGCTCGGTGAATAAGGGTGAGACCCTCTATGATACCATTTTGACCATGTCTGCCTTGGGCGTTGACATCTGTGTGGTTCGCCACTCGGAAGTCGATTACTACAAGCAGTTGATTGATAGTAGGACTATTCAGACCTCTATTGTTAATGGCGGTGATGGTTCAGGGCAACACCCAAGTCAGTGTTTGCTTGACTTGATGACCATTTACGAAGAGTTCGGAACCTTTAAAAATCTTAAGATTTGTATTGCAGGTGATATTACGCATTCGCGTGTCGCTAAGTCCAATATGCAGATTCTCAAGCGTTTGGGTGCTCAGCTTTATTTTGCTGGTCCTGCAGAGTGGTATTCGAATGAGTTCGATGTCTATGGTCAGCATGTGGCTATTGACGACGTCATTGAGGGCTTGGATGTACTCATGTTGCTTCGTGTTCAGCACGAACGTCATGGGGACGATAAAGGATTTTCAAAAGAAGACTACCATGCTCTCTATGGTTTGACTGAAGAACGTTATGCCAAGTTATCTGATCAGGCGATTATCATGCACCCTGCTCCGGTTAATCGTGATGTGGAGATTGCTGATAGCCTGGTTGAGGCGCCTAAGGCTCGTATCGTTGCTCAGATGCAAAACGGGGTCTTTGTCCGTATGGCAATTATTGAAGCTATTTTAAATGGCAAAGCGTAAACTACGTTAACCGATTCCTGAGAGAATCAGACGAAAAAGAACATGGGCTAAATCTTTGAAAAGAGACAAATCTTCCTAGAGGCTAGAGCTTCTTTGTTAGATTTGATTTTCATTCAAATGTTTAACGCCCTTTGTATCTTAGTGAAAGGAACAATTTAGTATAATGGCAAAACGTTTACTTATTTTGGAAGACGGCACTATTTTTGAAGGTCAGGCCTTCGGTGCTGATGTGGATGTGACGGGTGAAATCGTCTTTAATACTGGTATGACAGGTTATCAAGAATCTATCACAGACCAGTCTTACAATGGTCAAATTTTGACTTTTACTTATCCACTTGTTGGTAACTACGGCGTTAACCGTGACGACTATGAGTCAATTAAGCCAACGACCAAGGGTGTCGTTGTGTCAGAGGCTAGCCGTCGTGCTAGCAATTGGCGTAACCAAATGACCTTGGATGAGTTTTTGAAAGCTAAAAACATCCCGGGTGTTTCTGGTATTGATACACGTGCTTTGACTAAGATTATCCGTCAACATGGTACCATGAAGGCGACTTTGGCTAATCCTGGAGACAGCATTGGGCACTTGCAAGATCAATTGCGTGCCACTGTTTTGCCAACGAACAATATTGAGCAGGTATCGACTAAGACAGCCTACCCAGCACCTGGTGTTGGTAAAAATATCGTTTTGGTTGACTTTGGTCTCAAGCACTCTATCTTGCGTGAGTTTTCAAAACGTGACTGTAACGTGACTGTTGTGCCACATGATATCACTGCTGAAGAAATTCTCCATCTTAATCCAGATGGTGTGATGTTGTCGAACGGTCCAGGTAACCCTGAAGATGTACCGTATTCACTTGATATGATTCGTGGCATTCAAGGCAAAATTCCAATTTTTGGTATTTGTATGGGTCACCAGTTGTTTAGTTTGGCGAATGGTGCCAAGGCCTACAAGATGAAGTTTGGTCACCGTGGATTTAACCATGCGGTTCGTGAAATTGCGACTGGTCGTGTTGATTTCACCAGCCAAAACCATGGTTATGCCATTGACCGTGACACTCTTCCAGAGTGCCTCATGGTAACGCACGAAGAAATTAACGATAAATCAGTTGAAGGTGTTCGTCACCGTGACTTCCCTGCATTCTCAGTGCAATTCCACCCAGATGCAGCACCTGGTCCACACGATGCTAGTTATCTCTTCGATGAGTTCTTAGAATTGATTGATGCTTTCCAAGCTGAAAAAGCACGTCATTAATTGCAACTGTCTAGTGACTATAGTGGGGTGTAACTCCTGTTTGCCCCAGTCTACTACCTTATTTAATGACAACCAGAGAGTTGTCAAATAGAAAGGAGAAGATACAGGTTCACGGAAGTGAACACGCCCTAAGGACTGTGTAAAAAAGATAAACGGTGACTAGACGCTTAGGCGTCGTCGTCACGTTCCCTATTTTCACTGGGTCCTTAACGGGCTTTGTATCATAAATTATGCCTAAACGTTCTGATATTAAAAAAATCATGGTTATCGGGTCTGGTCCTATCATTATTGGTCAGGCTGCTGAGTTCGACTACGCTGGTACGCAAGCTTGCTTGGCTTTGAAAGAAGAAGGTTACAGTGTTGTCCTTGTTAACTCTAACCCTGCGACAATCATGACTGATAAAGAAATCGCAGATAAGGTTTATATTGAACCAATTACGCTTGAATTTGTCACACGTATTCTTCGTAAAGAGCGTCCAGATGCCCTCTTGCCAACACTTGGTGGACAAACTGGTTTGAACATGGCAATGGAATTGTCAAAAGCTGGTATTCTTGAAGAGCTTGGAGTAGAGCTTTTGGGAACAAAATTGTCTGCCATTGACCAAGCCGAAGACCGTGACCTCTTCAAACAATTGATGGAAGATTTGAAACAACCAATTCCAGAATCAGAAATTGTAAATACGGTTGAAGAAGCAGTTGCCTTTGCGACAGAAATTGGTTACCCAGTTATCGTGCGTCCTGCCTTTACCCTTGGTGGTACTGGTGGTGGTATGTGTGCCAACGAAGAAGAACTTCGCGAAATCGCTGAAAATGGATTGAAATTGTCACCAGTAACACAATGTTTGATTGAACGTTCAATCGCTGGTTTCAAGGAAATCGAATACGAAGTTATGCGTGATGCCGCAGACAATGCTCTTGTGGTATGTAACATGGAAAACTTTGACCCAGTTGGGATTCACACAGGGGACTCAATCGTATTTGCTCCAACGCAAACCTTGTCAGATATTGAAAACCAAATGCTTCGTGATGCCAGCTTGAAGATTATTCGTGCCCTTAAAATTGAGGGTGGATGTAACGTACAGTTGGCGCTTGACCCTAATAGCTTCAAGTACTATGTTATTGAAGTAAACCCTCGTGTATCACGTTCATCAGCCCTTGCCTCAAAAGCAACTGGTTATCCGATTGCCAAATTGGCAGCTAAGATTGCTGTTGGTCTGACACTTGATGAAATGATTAACCCAGTCACTGGTACAACCTATGCCATGTTTGAACCAGCTCTTGACTATGTGGTTGCTAAGATTCCACGTTTCCCATTTGATAAATTTGAACACGGTGAACGTCGTCTTGGTACTCAGATGAAAGCAACTGGTGAAGTTATGGCTATCGGTCGTAACATCGAAGAGTCACTTCTTAAAGCCTGCCGTTCACTTGAAATCGGTGTTTACCACAATGAGATGTCTGAACTTGCGGACGTCACAGACGATGCTTTGGTTGAAAAGATTGTCAAAGCTCAAGACGACCGTCTCTTCTACCTTTCTGAAGCCATCCGTCGTGGTTACACTATTGAAGAATTGTCAGAGTTGACTAAGATTGATATCTTCTTCCTCGACAAATTGCTCCATATCTTCGAATTGGAACAAGAATTGGCTACTCACGTAGGCGATGTTGATGTTCTGAAAGAAGCTAAGCGTAACGGTTTCTCTGATCGTAAGATTGCTGATCTTTGGAATCAAACAGCCGACCAAGTACGTGCAACACGTTTGGAAAATAACATTGTTCCTGTTTACAAGATGGTTGATACCTGTGCGGCTGAGTTCGAGTCATCAACACCATATTTCTACTCAACTTACGAGTGGGAAAATGAATCAATCAAATCTGATAAAGAATCTGTCATCGTTCTTGGTTCAGGTCCTATCCGTATCGGACAAGGGGTTGAGTTCGACTATGCGACAGTTCACTCTGTAAAAGCCATCCAGGCTGCAGGTTACGAAGCTATCATCATGAACTCTAACCCTGAGACGGTTTCAACAGACTTCTCAGTTTCAGATAAACTTTACTTCGAACCATTGACCTTCGAAGACGTGATGAACGTTATCGAATTGGAACAACCTAAGGGTGTCGTGGTTCAGTTTGGTGGTCAAACAGCCATCAACTTGGCAGAGCCATTGTCTAAAGCTGGTGTGAAAATCTTGGGTACACAGGTTGCTGACCTTGACCGTGCCGAAGACCGTGACCTTTTTGAACAAGCCCTTAAAGACCTCGATATCCCACAACCACCAGGACAAACAGCGACAAATGAAGAAGAAGCGGTTGAAGCAGCTCGTAAGATTGGCTTCCCAGTTCTTGTTCGTCCATCATACGTTTTGGGTGGACGTGCCATGGAAATCGTTGAAAATGAAGATGACCTTCGTTCTTACATGCGTACAGCCGTTAAGGCAAGTCCAGACCACCCAGTCCTTGTTGATAGCTATATCATTGGACGTGAGTGTGAAGTGGATGCTATCTCTGATGGTAAGGATGTCTTGATTCCAGGCATTATGGAACACATCGAACGTGCAGGGGTTCACTCAGGGGACTCAATGGCGGTTTACCCCCCACAAACTCTTTCTAAGAAAATTCAAGAGACTATCGCTGATTACACTAAACGCTTGGCTATCGGTCTTAACTGTATCGGTATGATGAACATCCAGTTTGTTATCAAGGACGAAACGGTCTATGTTATCGAGGTTAACCCACGTGCCAGTCGTACGGTACCATTCTTGTCTAAGGTGACTGATATCCCAATGGCTCAAGTTGCTACAAACTTGATTCTTGGTAAATCATTGGCTGAGCAAGGTTACAAAGATGGTCTATACCCAGAAAGCAGCCATGTCCATGTCAAAGCACCAGTCTTCTCATTCACAAAATTGGCTAAGGTAGATAGCCTCCTTGGACCTGAAATGAAATCAACTGGTGAAGTTATGGGGACAGATGCGACTCTTGAAAAAGCCCTCTATAAAGCCTTTGAAGCTTCTTACCTCCACTTGCCAACCTTTGGTAACGTTATCTTCACTATTCATGATGATACTAAAGAGGAAGCCCTTGACTTGGCCCGTCGCTTCGATGCTATCGGTTATGGTATCTACGCCACTGAAGGAACAGCCAAGTTCTTGAATGAACACGGAGTTCACGCAACCCTTGTTAACAAATTGGGCGAAAATGACGACAATGACATTCCAGCCCTTGTTCGTACTGGTAAAGCGCAAGCTATTATCAATACGGTTGGTAACAAACGTACTTATGACGAAGATGGAGCAGCTATCCGTAGCTCAGCTATTGAAGCTGGAATTCCACTCTTCACAGCGCTTGATACAGCAGATGCTATGGTGCGTGTGCTTGAAAGCCGTAGCTTTACAACAGAAGCTATCTAAATATGATATTGAGTCTCAGCCTTGCTGGGGCTTTTTTCTTACACAAATGTAAGCTCAAAAATTAAAATGAAAGCTAAGACGATGGTTTTGTTTCCGAAGATTCTGCTATACTAGTAGCATGATTATTACCACATCTTTACGTGAAAACGAGGCCTTGATTGCACGTGCCCAAGAACTAGCTTACGAGCTAGGAGCTGACTACCAGCCTCGTCGCAAGTTATCCTTGGCAAAATGTTTAGAGCGATTTGGAGCTTTTTATCTTCTATATGAAGATAGATTGTCTTTTGTTAATGTGAATGGTAGTGAGTTGTCCTTTCATCCAGATACGGCGGTTCTTCGCATTAAGGCTCCGCATGATGCTTTAATTAGTCTTTTGGGGCAGTCTCCCAAGTCTATTCTTGATACGACCATGGGGCTGGCTTCAGATAGTCTAGTGATGACAGCAGTGGGAAATAGGGTGACAGCCCTTGAGAGTCAAGAGGTGATTTTTCAGGTGGTTTCTCGTGGTCTAGCAACTTACCAGACAGATGACAAGCGGCTTGAAAAAGCGATGCGGTCTATTAAGGCTATTAAGAGCGATAGCTTATCCTTTTTGAAATCCCAGGCTGATCACTCTTTTGATATCATCTATGCCGATCCTATGTTTTCAGAGACTATCAAGGAATCGGAAAATCTACAAGCTATCAAACCTCTAGCTAATGGCAGTCGTCTGACAGAAGAATGGCTCGATGAGGCTAAACGTGTCGCACGAGAAAAAATTATCATCAAGGCACATTTTCGTGACCCTATTTTTGAGGAACTAGGGTTTGAACGTCAGGTTCGTCCCAATCAAAAGTTGCACTATGGCTTTATGTATTTAAAAGGCGGTCATTGACACTGAAATTTAAAAGTATTACAATTGTATTATCTATAAAGTACAAATAGAGGAAGAGAGATTTATGCGAAAGAAAATCAGTCCAAAGTTATTTAAAAATAAAAAAAGAATTTGGATTATTGGAGGAATTGGCTTTCTTGTCATTTTGATTTTAGGTTTTAACCTTTTTGGAGGAGGGGGTCAAGATGATAAAGCGTCAGAGAGTCCCACAGCGAGTAAGGTAACAAAGGGTCAACTGGCCTCGTCTACTCTTCTAACTGGCATGGTGAAGGCTCAGTCGGAACAGTACGTTTATTTTGACAATACCATTGGACGCAATGCCACTGTGACAGTCTCTGTTGGTGAGGAAGTTAGTGTTGGTCAGCAACTGGTCCAATACGACAGCACCTCAGCCCAAGCAGCATATGATACGGCTAGTCGTGCCTATAATAAGGCAGTTCGTGACCGTAATTATTTCCAACAGTATGGAACAGCTCCTTCGGCTTCAGCACAAACAAGTAGTGATTCGGATGAGGATGATTCGACGACTACCGTTAGCCCTCAACAGCGTCAGCAAACCGAGGTAAGTAATTACCAAACCTTGCAGGACTATAATGATGCCATTGCTAATGCAGCATCAGAGCTAGAAAAGGCACAAGATGTTCTCAATCAAACAGTAATTGTTTCAGATGCTAATGGGACAGTAGTAGAAGTCGCGGACTCTGTGGACCCTGCTTCAAAAGAGAGCCAAACCCTAGTTCATGTGACAAGCGAAGGCCAATTTGAGATTCAAGGAACCTTAACAGAATATGACATTCCAAATATTTCAGTGGGGCAAAAGGTCAAGATTACTTCCAAAGTATACCCAGACCAAACTTGGACAGGGAAGGTCAGTTATGTTTCCAATTATCCTAAGCAAAATGCTAGTCAGTCAGCTAACGCTTCTGGCAACTCAGGTCAGTCAGGTTCTCAGTATGAATACAAGGTTCAATTGACCAGTCCTATCGGAAAACTGAAACAAGGTTTTAATGTCTCTCTTGAAGTGACAAAGGATGATGATGCCTTGTTGGTTCCTGTAACTGCTGTGAGCAAGAAAGGCTCTGACAATTATGTCTGGGTGTACGATGATAAGACTCAGAAAATCAAGCAAGTTAAGGTCAAACTTGGTAATGCAGATGCCAAGCAACAAGAAATTGCATCAGGGCTAAAAGAAGGTCAAAAGGTTATCACCAAGGCCGAAAAATCCTTTAAGGATGGGGAGACCCTAAAGAATGTGACGGATGCTAGGGGTAAAAAGTCCAAAGACACTAGCGGAGAAGAGGTGAAGTCAATTGACTAAGCCAGCTCTTATGGTTTTAAAAGGTATCACCAAGTCTTTCAAAAATGGTCAAGAGTCCTTGCAGGTACTCAAGGGGATTGATTTATCAGTTGAAGAAGGTGACTTCGTGGCAATCATGGGTCCTTCTGGTTCAGGAAAATCAACCCTCATGAATATTATCGGCCTCCTTGATCAACCGACGACAGGTTCCTACCAACTCGAGGGCGAGGATGTGGCTGATCTCTCTGAAAATCGTTTGGCCAAGGTACGAAATGACCAGATTGGCTTTATCTTTCAACAGTTTTTTCTATTGCCAAAGTTAAGTGCCCAAAGGAACGTAGAGCTTCCCTTGATTTATGCAGGGAAATCTCCACGCGAACGTAAGCAAAGGGCAGAGCAATTCTTGGAAAAAGTCGGCTTGTCAGACCGTAGCCATCACCTACCGTCAGAGTTGTCTGGGGGACAGAAGCAGAGGGTTGCCATTGCGCGTGCACTGTCTAACGATCCGGCAATCATTTTGGCGGATGAACCTACGGGTGCTCTTGATACCAAGACAGGAAACCAGATTATGGAGCTCTTAACCCAGCTAAACCGTGAAGGGAAGACCATTGTCATGGTTACCCATGAACCCGAGATTGCAGACTATGCCCGACGTAAGATTGTCATTCGTGATGGTGAAATCACTCAGGACACGACTGATAGCGTTCGGATTGACTAGGAGGTAAGAATGGAAAATTGGAAATTTGCTCTTAGTTCTATTCGTTCACACAAGATGCGGTCCTTCCTGACCATGTTGGGAATTATCATTGGTGTTGCTGCGGTAGTACTTATCATGGGGCTAGGAAATGGGATGCGTCAGAGTGTTACCGATAGTGTGACAGGTGATAAGGATACTGTTCAAGTCTACTATGAAGCCAAGGGTGAGGAGTTAGATCCTGCCTATGCAGACTTGTCACAACCGACCAAACCGGTTAAAGAAGTTTGGTTGGAGCAAGTGGCTAGGCAGACACCTGGTATCGATAGTTATTTTGTGACCAACAGCCTAACGTCCTCTATCTCCCTCCAAAAAAAGACTGTGAAGAATGTTAATATCACAGGTGCCAGTCAGGGCTACTTTAAAGCTAAAAAGTTAGAGATGTTGACAGGACGTTCCTTGAAAGACAATGATTACAAAAATTTTTCGCGCGTCATTGTCATTGATCAGATGGTAGCCAAAAAACTCTTTAGGACGAATGAGGATGCCCTTAATCAGGTGGTTACTATTGGAAATAATGATTATCGTGTGATTGGTGTTTATAAGAATAAAGACACAGCTATTGGTGCCTCTGGTGAAATTGGGACAGCGCTTGTAGCCAATACCCAGTTAGCAGCTGAGAATAATACTGATCCTATTGGTCAGATTTTTTTCCATGTGACCGATGTGAAAAATAGTAGCAGTGTCGCTAAGGATGCCGCTAAACGCTTGACCCAGTTGTCCCAAGCTGATAATGGAGAGTACAAGGCAGCAGATATGAGTTCAGCCTTAGATCAGGTGAACACAATCTTTGGAACCATTACCACTGTTGTCGGTGCTATTGCTGGGATTTCACTCTTAGTTGGTGGAATTGGTGTTATGAATATCATGCTGGTTTCGGTAACTGAGAGGACACGAGAGATTGGTCTTCGTAAAGCTTTAGGTGCCACACGTCGTAAAATCTTGACTCAGTTTTTGATTGAATCGATGGTCCTTACCATCTTGGGTGGTTTGATTGGTCTAGGTTTTGCGGCCCTTGTAGTTGGACCAATTGGGAGTGCAATGAATCTTAAAGCTACGGTCTCTCTTAGCGTAGCCATGGGAAGCATAGCCTTCTCAGCAGCCGTAGGAATCATCTTTGGCCTTCTACCGGCTAATAAAGCTTCGAAACTAGATCCTATCGAAGCACTTAGATATGATTAGAAAAGACCTCTTGAAATCTTTGGATTTTGAGAGGTTTTATGGTGTTCAAAAAAAGATAGAGAAAAAATCCAAAAAAAGTTGTATTTTTCTCTTGACGTCTGATTCAGGTCATGGTATCCTATATGAGGTTTGAAAAAAACTGACCTAAGACAGTTGGGGAGCTAGACTCGTAAACATCCAACCGAGGCACAAAACGTAACTATTTTTTGTAACGTATTGTACTTTCGTGTCTAGGTTTAGGTACGATTTTTTTGTGCCTAGCCCAAAAATAAAAACGGAGGTAAAACTACTAATGAGTGAAGCTATTATTGCTAAAAAAGCTGAACAGGTTGCTATTGTCGCTGAGAAAATGAAAGCAGCAGCATCTATCGTTGTTGTTGACTCTCGTGGACTTACAGTTGACCAAGATACAGTTCTTCGTCGTAATCTTCGTGAATCAGGCGTTGAATTTAAAGTTATCAAAAACTCTATCTTGAGCCGTGCAGCTGAAGAAGCAGGTCTTGAAGACCTTAAAGAACTTTTTGTTGGTCCATCTGCAGTAGCATTCTCAAACGAAGATGTTATCGCACCAGCAAAAGTTATTAGCGAATTTGCTAAAGATGCAGAAGCTCTTGAAATCAAAGGTGGTGTTGTTGACGGTGCGTTCACTTCAGTCGAAGAAATCAACGCTCTTGCATCACTTCCAAACAAAGAAGGTATGCTTTCTATGCTCCTTTCTGTACTTCAAGCGCCAGTGCGCAACGTTGCATACGCTGTCAAAGCTGTTGCAGAAAGCAAAGAAGACGGTGCTGCATAAGCTCGTCTTCACAACTCGTAGCTTAAGCTACGTTTAAAACACTATATTAAAAACACATTTGGAGGAAATCACAATGGCATTGAACATTGAAAACATTATTGCTGAAATTAAAGAAGCTTCAATCCTTGAATTGAACGACCTTGTAAAAGCTATCGAAGAAGAGTTTGGCGTAACTGCTGCTGCTCCTGTAGCTGCTGCTGCAGCTGGTGGTGCTGACGCTGGTGCTGCTAAAGATTCATTCGACGTTGAATTGACATCTGCAGGTGACAAAAAAGTTGGTGTTATCAAAGTTGTACGTGAAATCACAGGCGAAGGTCTTAAAGAAGCTAAAGCTATCGTTGACGGTGCACCATCAGTTCTTAAAGAAGGTGTTGCTGCAGCTGAAGCTGAAGAAATCAAAGCTAAACTTGAAGAAGCTGGAGCTTCAGTTACTCTTAAATAATCGAGTATCGCAATTTGATTGCGAAAGCCTAGTAAATCAAGGTTTAATGATTGCTTAGAGCGATAAAAAATCGGTGGAATGATTTCATTCCCCACTAAAACCCCACCAAGATTAAACCTTGGTGGGGTTTATTTTTTTACTCAAAATCATGATATAATAAGATTATCGAAATTTCTAAGCTAGCTTAGTCTTTTGCTTACACAAAAGACTAATAACTATCAGCTAAAGAATATAATTATTAGTGGAGTTGTGTATGGCAATTAAAGGACTTAGTTTAAAGGAAAGCATGAATAAGTTTGTCCAAGCTATCATGCCGTTGGATGATGAAAAGTTATGTTTTGAAAAATACTTAACTGAGTATTTGACTCATCTTAAAAATAATAAAACCGAAAGTGAAGAGTATCAGAAAAACTTGCTTAAACATTTTTTGGAGCAAGTTTTACCTTATAATTTTATAAATACTTCTAGTCGTATTGATTTGGCTATTTACAATGGGAAGACATCAGATTCAACATTGGGTGTTATTTTTGAGTGTAAAAGTTTAACTAATAAATCAGAAATGATGACTAAGGAAAGATTAAATACTAAGGCTTTTCAAGAGATTGTAGCTTACTATTTGTCTGAACGTTTATTTTCAAAAAATCTTGAAATAAAAAAATGTATTATAACTAATGGCTTATCTTGGTTTGTGATAGAAGCTAAAGAGTTTGAAAAATATTTTTTTAAGAATAAGCGTTTAATTGAGCTTGTGACAAAATTTAGTAAAAATCAGCTTTCAAGTAATAGAACAGATTTTCTGTACTCTGAAGTAATTGCGCCTGAAATTGATAAAGCGATTGAAAAAGGTATTGTTGTTGCCCACTTTGATTTGAGTCAAGCTTTAGTTAAATCAAGTAAGTCTATTGAAATAAAGAAAAGTAACTTAACACAACTTTACCGATTTTTCACAGCAGAAAACTTATTAAATAAAGAAATCTTTACAGATTCCAATAAGCTTAATAAGAATTTTTATGATGAACTGTTGTATTTGATGGGGTTAGAAGAAATTAAACAGGGAACAAGTAAAATAATTTCTCGTCTTAAACCTGCCAGGCGACAACGTTATTCGTTTGTTGAAAATATTATTGATAAACTTGAAATGAAGGATGTCCCTAGGCAGAAACAAGAAGAAACTGCCATTCAGCTAACAGTAGTTTGGATGAATCGTATTTTATTCTTGAAACTACTTGAATCCCAGTTGATTCAATTTAATCAAAGTGAGGATTTCAGATTTTTAACATTTGAAAAATTAGATAGTTTTGAAGAAATTTACAGTCTTTTCTTTGCGGTGCTTGCTAAAAAAGAAGAGGATAGGAATCAGCGTGTACAAGAAAAATTTGGCTATGTTCCTTATCTCAACTCATCACTATTTGAAGAGACTGAACTAGAGACCTCAAGAGATGGTATAGGGATTGACCGCTTGCCTGAAGGTAACATTGATATTTTTTCAAAAACGGCACTTAAAGGGGCTGATAAAAAACGTAAATCAGGTAAAATAAACTTCATTGCTTATCTTTTTGACTTTTTAGATTCTTATGATTTTTCTACTACTATTTCACATCATAAAAAATCTAAAAATGACCTTATTAATGCTTCTGTGCTAGGATTAATTTTTGAAAAAATCAATGGTTATAAAGATGGTTCGTTCTTTACTCCCGGTCACATTACAATGTATATGTCTAGGAAAGCAATTAGAACAGCAGTTGTAGATAAGGTAAATGAATTTCTGAATTGGCAATGTGAAACAATCGAAGAGGTTAAATTTCATATTCAAAATATCAAAATTGCAAAAAAAGTAAATTCGGCAATTAATGACCTTAAAATTTGTGACCCTGCGGTTGGTTCAGGGCACTTCCTTGTTTCTATTTTAAATGAAATAATTGCTCTAAAGAGTGAACTAAATGTACTATTCGATGATGAAGGAAACCATATCGGCAACCTTATCCAATGTTATGTTATTAATGATGAGCTTGTAATTCAGGATATGGCAGGGAATAACTTTCTTTATCAAGTAAATAATCGCCAGTCTGAGAAAATTCAGAAAGCAATATTTAATCAGAAACGTTATATTCTTGAAAATTGCCTTTTCGCAGTAGATATAAATCCAAGCTCAGTAAATATTTGTCGATTGCGTCTCTGGATAGAGTTATTAAAATCATCCTATTACTACCAAAATAAAATGGGGCCTAAGACCTTAACAACCTTGCCAAATATTGATATTAATATCAAAGTTGGTGATAGTCTTCTACATAAGTTTGATTTGGACTATGAGTTCGATATGAGACGGACAGATTTTAAAGAGTATTTGTCTTTAGTAAGGGAATATAAAGAAACAAATAATAAGCGAACTAAAGCTAAAATCTGGGATAAAATTTCTAATTTAAAGCGGTCATTTGATGACACAGCTTCAAATCCTGAACTGCAACGGTTAAAGAAGTTGGAAGTAGAGTTAGGGAAAGCAGGTATTATTGATTTATTTGGAGATGAGACTGCTGAAACTAGAAGATACGAACAAGTTAAAAAACAAGTATCTGAAGCTAAAAAAATTTTAGAAGCTCGTTTAAAGAATCCGTTATATGCTGGTGGTATGGAATGGCGAATGGAGTTTCCCGAAATTTTGGGAGAAGACGGTCGCTTTGTTGGCTTCGACCTAGTGATTGGGAATCCTCCTTATATTTTTGCTCAAAATAATACCTTTTCAGTTGAAATGAAAAGCTACTATTCAAGGAGTTACCCTTTGAATAACTATCAAGCAAATACATTTGGTTTGTTTTTAGAATTGGCTTTTTCTCTAGTTCGAGATGGTGGCGGAATTTCATATATTATTCCCAACTCTTTTTTAACAATTAATCAATATAAGACACTACGCCATCATATTCTTAAAAGCTATGATGAAGTAACTTTTATAAATTCTAAAGACAAAATTTTTGATGAAGCTTCAATTGATGTTTGTATAGTAGAGATGTTTACAAAACGTCCCTCAAAAGTTACTTTAGGTGTGATTTCAGGTGGTGAGATAAAAATAGTAGCTGATACTAAGGCTGAAAGTTTACTTAATCAGGATGTAATTACAATTTCGTCTATTAGTGGAAGAGTTTCATCATTGCTATTGAAAATTGAGAAGAAGTCTAAAGTAATAGAAAAAAATTACGGTACAGTCAAAGATGGATTGAAAGCGTATGAACGAGGTAAAGGAAGTCCTAAACAACCTGAGGATAAGGATGAATTTAAAGAGTTCAAAGCCAGTAAACCGTTCTTTTCTAATCAAAAAAAAGATGATTCCTATCGGATGTTTCTATCGGGTAGAGATTTACAAAGATACCATTTAAAATGGTCAGGAAAGTTTTTATCTTATGGGAATCACCTAGCTGCACCTAGAGACAGTAAACTTTTTGAAGGAGAGAGAATTTTAATTGCTAGAATTCCAGTGAAATCTATCTATACTTTTAGAGCAACTTATACAAAAGAAAATTTTGTACATGAACAGAGTATTGAAAGTATTACCAATCTGAAAGTTTCCCCTTTATATTTAATTGGTGTATTGAATTCAAAAATACTTTCTTTTTATGCTATTGAAAAGTTTGACTTTTTACAAAGAAATACATTTCCACAGATGAGGCTGACACAAATCAAGCAGTTCCCTATTCCTAATTCAAATGATGACCAACAGAATGAAATTGCTGACTTAGTTGTGCAAATAATGGAAGAAATGACAAAAGAAAAAGTTAATCAAGACTTGGTTGATTCTTTAAATACTGAGATTGATGAACTCGTCATGGATTTGTTTGGATTGACTGAAGAAGAAAAGCAAATTATACGAGATTTTGAAGTCTAGAAAGTAGGGATATAAATGGCAAAAAGTTTACAAAGTCAATTTAAAGGTATTGAGAGAAATATGGTCAGAGAAATGAACAAAATGGTGAAGAGGGCAAATAAGAAAATCAATCCTGTAATACTTCCAACACAACTGGATTCCACTAGTTCAGCACTAAATTTTAACGAATATCATCAAGATAATAGTACACATGTTTCAATCGGTGGAGATATGATGAATTCTCAAATTGGTGGTAAAAATAATACGATAATTATTAATTATGCTGATATGGAGATTGAGAAATTATTCGAGAACATCAAGGAGTATTCAAGAACATTGGCTAACGAGGATAAGACCGAGTTAGTAACAATATTAAATAACTTGCAGGAAATTGGGAAAGTTGAGGGTCATCAAAGTTTCTTCGACAAACATCCAATATTAGAAATGGCTTTTAACGCTATTACAGCATGGGGAATTGAGAATGGGATGGATAGTTTAGTTAACATTATTTCAAAAGTATTTGAGTAAGTAAAAAGGTTTCGTTGTGAATAAAACGAAACCTTTTTTATATTAATCAAAAAGTATACCTCTATCAGTTTCGTCAAACCAGAAAGTAAATTCCTGTTCCTGAGGGGCATCCTTTATCGCTTTCTGGTATGTTGTAATAAGCTCATCGATAGTGGTTACTCCAGTTTGGTATTTTTCTAGATTTTGAATTACCAAATCAACACTATCAATATAAGTTACTAAACAGTCAGGTATTTTTTCTAATGTTGAGTCTTTCTGATGTTGAATTTTGATTAGTGTCTTACAGTAACTTGTTGTAGCACTTAAAAGTTCCTCATCTATTTCTGATATGTCATCACCTAATAAATTAGAATGTAAATATTGTATATCATCCTTATAGATAGTGTATATCCGATAGCCAAGTGAATTTTCTTGTGCTTTATGTTCAACAAGAAAATCCAATAAATAGATTTTTAAGAAGTCAACCAATCGAGTCTGCATATTATTGAAAGTAAGACTATGACCATTAACAGAAATAAAATCAAAAAATTTTCGACTTAGGCTAAGTTTATCTTTTACATGCAATACATAAAAACGAAAAATAGCCTGAGATATAATTTGCTTTCTGTCATCCAAATTCGGACTTCCAGAGTAAATATCATAAATAGAAACTGTGTCTTCTCTAGTTACTTCTAGATTCTCATATGCTTGATAAAGCGCATAATCAGGAGAGTCAATCAAAATAGTATTTACTAAGTCACAATAACTGTCAGAATTTAACAGGTCCTTCATTAATACATAAAAGAAAATCCCTTCGTTTAGAGCAAGTTCCTCAGGCGTTCCCCAGTAGACTTCATTAATATCCTCATACACCATTTCAGTTGTGTCTATATCCCTATGTTCTAGAAAATCAACGAATTCATCAGTTGGACGACAATAGTCAAGGATTTCTTTAGCAAGTGAATAAGGAAGATAACTTGGATTTCTTCTTGTAATATTTTTCTTCCTAACTTGGGTAAGTTGTTTTCTATTATCAATTGCGATTTGATTATTTGAAATCTTTCTCAGCTTTATTGGATACTGGCTTTGAAATTCATCAATTGCATTATTGATGTTAGAAATTTTATTTTCAAGACGTTCTGAAGCTTGATAGTAAAAATAATTTGCGGTGTGCAAGAATTTAAGCATATAACTTCTTCTTTCTAAATACTCTTATAGTTATATTATACCGAACTTTTTCTATTAGTTATGGGTTAAAAATCAGAAATAAAAAGTTCAAAAGCACCCCGTACTAAAGTTCGAAGTTCGTAATAAAATAGTTATATGTTAAGGCACAGCTATAACAGATTTGTTTGGTATTGTTAAATGACATTCTCTCAATTGGAGAATATTAAAGGTCGTAGGGGTTAAAAATAAAAGTTAGAGATATCTAAAAAGCCCCTTAGCAGGAATCTCTAGTCATTATATAATGAGATTGTGCTTGGGCATAGAGTGTTAACACGAGAGTATTGCCAGTTGTCGGCTAGGTTAAGACAACAAGAATATTTAGGTGACTAAAATGGAAAAAATTAGTTTAAATAGTACAAAATTGGGAGAACTCCGCTTCTCAGTTAGTGAAGTTGATGCCCCTCAGGTTGCAATCATTACACAAGCAAGACAAGTCGCAAAACGAAACGACAATGGCGAAGTTATTGAAAATTCGGTTGCAAAATTGAATTTATCAGGAATTGATATTAAATTATACCAATTAATGAAACAACAAGGTCTTGATATTTCAAGTGTTGTTCCAATTACAATTGAAGTCGTAACAGACGAAGCGACTTTAAAACGATATAAAGTTGATGAGTTAATTGGAAAAATCGTTGATTTGCGTAGTGCAAAAGTCGCTCTAAAATGGGTATCACGAGGAAATTCTGGTGGTTGGGGTGGCTTAAAGCTCATTCTTGAAAATATTCAGATTGTCCAACCCAAGGCAACAAACTAAATAATTAAGTGATATACGGGATAGGGGATGTAGCGATTGCTACGTGGGTATTAATAAAAATAAAGGTGGTCAAATATGACTCTAATACGAATAATAAAAGAATGGGTTAGCCCCCTTAGTATAAATGAACGAAAGGTTACTTATATTAAAGTAACCAAGACTAAGACTCAACGCAGAAAACAGATGTTATTGACTTTAGCTATTTTGTTCATTAGTCAAATAACATTGGCTTTTGTAATATCAATGCTGAGATATTTTTCTCAAGAAAATGCTGATTTCGTACCAGTTTCAATCGCGGTATGTCTTATTAGCATAGAAGTTCTAACAATCCTGACGTGGATTATTTTGCACTCACTATATTCTCCGATTGAAAAATGGAGAGTATCAACCTTACTAAAGGGATTTGCAGAAGAAAACGATATACTTCGTAAACATAAATCTGATATTGACAGTACTCAGTCCATTCGTTGGGAGTATTACCTAAATTCGGGAATGATATTTATAAAACTATTTCAAGGTGGTCATGTTTCAAAAGCTAGTTCTGAGGAAATTCCAAATGCACTCTTGTCATACTTTATTAAAGAAACAAGGGAATCGTGGTTTTTGGAGCAATATCTTATCGGAGATGGCTTCGTTAAAATGGTCTTCTCTCACAAGCCAGATAAGTCACTATATATAAAAGGTTATGAAGATTTTATTGAATCTAAAGATTTAAATATCAAATTGACTAAGCGATTAAGTTGGACACTGAAGCAACCGATGGGACTAATAGTAGGTCCTACCTCATCAGGAAAAACGAGTTTACTAAAATATTTGATATTGGCTTATCTAATCAATAATCCGAAAAATACAGTATATACGATTGATGGTAAAGGAGCATACTTGAGTCAATCAATGCAAATTATTGGTGATGTTGCCACAAATGGTGAAGATTCATTCAAGATGATTTCCTATCTTGAGGATTTGATGGAAGCTAGATATGCTGAATTAAATGCGGATATTTCTGCTGATGAGGATATTACACATAATGAAAAATTTAGACATGGACAAGTCCTACTTGTGATTGATGAATATCTCGCATTAGCTACCACAATGCAAGCTGAAGATAAACTTCGGAAACCAGCCGACCGACTATTTCCACAGTTTTATGCAAAGTTGATGAAATTGATTGTCAAAGGACGTCAAGCCTCAATCTTCGTTATTATTTCAGGACAGATGATTCCAACCTCTATTTTACCGAGTGAAGCTAGAGATTCTCTTGGCTTGAGGATAGCTTTGGGGAGGATTAGTCAATCACAGGCAACTGAAATTTTTAATATGAGCAAGTCAGCTCTTCCAAATGCAGATAGCTCACTCTATGAGGGAGTAATATATCTTGATGGAATCGGGCTTGAAAATCCTATAGTTTTTAGAACACCTTATTATGATGATAAGAAACTGCCATTCAAAGGCGCACTACGTGTTTTAAAATCTGAGCGGAGCTTGCTCCGCTCAGACAACTAAAACATATAAAGAGGGGATGATTAGCTGTCTACTTGACAGACAGCTAAGATAAGCTGATAGAGTAAGAAATAATAAGAAAGGCGGGTCAAAATGACTTGTCAGATGAATACAATGCAAAAATAGTCGGTTTTCCTGACCATATAGAAGTTATAAAGTATGGTAAGACGAAAAGGAAACCGAGACGACAAATAATACGGGCAACAGAGCCTAAAATACGTGATGAAGATGAGCAAGAGTTGTACGACTATCAACAGGCTCAGAAAATTAGACGAAAAATAAAATACTACTGTCAATCAAATGATTTTGATTTATTCTGGACGTTGACATTTGATGATAATAAAGTTGATGCTAGGGATTATCCTTATGCCAAAAAGAGGCTTAGAGCTTGGTTAAAATATCAACGAGAAAAATACGGAAAATTTCAATATATTTTTGTAGCAGAATTACATAAAAGCGGACGAATACATTTTCACGGTTTGACGGCTGGATTTTCCCCGCCATTGACCGAAGCGAGAAGTCCAAAAATAAATCGACTCATTAAGAAAAAAGGACTTCAAATCTATAATGCTGAAACATGGAAAAATGGATTTAGCACAGTATCAAAGATACAAGACAGAGAAAAAACCGCAAACTATATTTCTAAGTATATTACTAAAGAGTTGATGGCTATACCATCTGGATACCATCAACCACGGTATTTCGTGAGCCGTGGGTTAAACCAACCAGATATTGAATATAAAACTATCACGGACAAGGAATTAGCGAACTTTATTCCTACATTTGTTGCTGGTGAGCTAGATATGAACACACTCGAATTTGAAAAAACTGTATCAATATATAATTTAAAAGAGAATGACAAGAAAGAGTTGATACAGGATAGCACACCAGATACAGTTATAAAAAGTAGAATGAAAACTAAGAGAGATAAGAATGATAGCAATGAAAAAGAAACAGACAGTTAACCATAAAGATTTGATGGAACTAGGATTTCCAGAGCATACAGCAAGGGATATAATTAAGCAAGCAAAAACTATTGCAGTACAGTTATTTGAAGAAAGTAGAGAATCTTCAGGTAATGTGATAAAATTAAGTCGTTCGCCCTTTGAAAATTCAAGATTAAACCTTGCTCCTACATACATTGTAGAGGAATTACTCGGCTTTGAGTTGCTTTCTGAACAGAAAGGGGCTTAAAGATGGCTACTAAAAAATATCGTGGTGTTTCAAGAGATAAAAATGGAAAAATTTTCTATCAAACTGAATTTGGAGTAGACCCTGAAACGGGTAAACGTCGTCGGAAAAAAAGTTATAAAGATAAGGACGGTAATCCGTTCAAATCTGAAAAACAAGCATTTGATGAGCTTTGTCGCATAAGAGTAGAATTTGCTCAGCAGAATAATTCAAAAGTTTGTACGCTAACATTTTCTGAATATATGGATGATATATTTTTACCATATTATGTAAAAACTGTTCAAAGTTCTACATATAGAACGGCTCAGCCACATTTCGATTTGTTCAAATCAGAATTTGGAAAAATGAAGTTAGTTGATATCACCGTGAAAGATTGTGAGTTATTCCGATTAAAATTAATGGATGGTGAAAATTATTCTGCGAATTATGCCAAAAATTTGTGGATTCGATTCAAAAAAACTTTAACTTATGCTGAACGCCTAGAATTAATTGAAGTGAATCCATGTGATAAACTAGACAATATTGCTGGTGAACGCACGACAACAAAGTTTTGGACGTTTGAGGACTTCCAGAAAGTTGTCTCATCATTTGATGTATCAACCTATGATGGTCGTTATAAATACACCATGATTTGGCTCTATTTTATGACAGGGATTAGGGTGTCTGAAGGTCTTAGCTTAATTTGGTCTGATATTAATTTTGAGAAGAACTTACTTCATGTTCAATCTACACTAGAAGATTTAGGACACGGAGAATATGCCAGAAAAAATAGCACTAAGACCAACGCCGGTAATCGATATGTAGAATTGGATGAATTAACCGTTCAAGTATTAATGGAGTGGAAATTGGTTCAAATTAACAATTCTGAAACTGATTATATTCTTGCTAGAGAAGATGTTCCACTGCATAAAACAACATTAACACGAATTTTACAAAGGCAAGCTCGGAAGGTTGGAGTTCCAGAAATCACTGGTAAAGGGCTAAGACATTCGCATGATTCATTTATGATAAATGAGCTTGGCAAAGATGTATTATTTGTATCTGCTCGCTCAGGACGAGTTGATAAGGCAACAACCTTGAATATTTACTCACATTTGTATGACAGTAAAAAAGCAGATGGTGGAGCAGAAATTACTAAACGCTTGATAAGTGCAGGGTTCACACCCCACCAAAACCCCACCAATAAAGAAACAACTGCTTGAAAAGGTTGATAATAAAGGACTTATGATAAAGTGCAACTGTTACTCTTAAATAATAAGGTAACGACTCAAGTCGCTTAATAAAGGAACCAGGGCATTAGCTCTGGTTTTTTATTGAGATAAACGATTATGAGAAACTGTTTGAATTAATGGGGTTCCCTACCTAAAAACTGCCAAATTTATTTTTGGCAGTTTTTTGTTTTTCTATTTTAGACTGATCTTGTTTATCATATCTTCTACTATGGGATTAAAATATGAACGATTTTTCGATTTATTATTTTTTACTTGAAACAATTAAAGCATGTAAGAATAGACTGTCGCCTACATCATAATTTATATCTGATACTCACCTTTTTTTAATATATTGGAGTTTGCTTGCTATTCTTAGGTAGAAAAATTTAGGAATTTCTTTTCTCTTTGCGGATGCCTATTCATTCTGGTAGAGAGGAGGCAATGAAGAAGCAAATGCTTACTAAGAGAATATTTCCCCCCAAAAAACAGATTTAGCCACTAACTATGATGAGGTTTTGAACAAGGTCTTATATGATATCAATCACCGACCACGGAAATGCCTAGCTTACAGAACTGCTTGTGAAGCTCTAGTGGATGAGTTCGAGTAAATGTTGCACTTATACTTGCAATTTATCATTTCAAAAATTATAAAAAAGTTGTATTTTCATATTATATTATTTGATTAGAGTAGAGCAATTTGATAAAATAAATAGTATATGTGAAGGAATAAAAACTGAAAATTATCTTCTGGACTATTTTTGATGATATTCGGAAGTTTTTTAGTTGAGGTATTTCTGAGAACATGAAAATAAATAAAAGGAGGTTGTTTGACTCGATGAAAGGCAAGCAACAACAAGATTTTAGGGTAGAAAAATACATCCGTTACGGTATTCGTAAATATAGTTTTGGAGCGGCATCGGTAGCTATTGCGGCTGGTTTGATGTTCCTTGGAAATGGAGCAGTATCTGCTTCAGAAACGTCAGTTAATGGGAATACTGCAGATTCATCAGTAGTAGCTTCTAATCCAGAAAATGATGGGACTTCGACGAAAGCAGAAACTCCAGTAACTGAAAAAGAAGTAAAGGCAGAGGAGCCTAAAAAGGAAGATACTTCAGTTCAAAAAGAAGCAGAAGAAAAAACACCAACAGAAGCTCCTAAAGCAAATACTGAAAAAACTGCTGAAAAGGTTGCTGCCAATAAAACAGCACTCTATGAAGCAATTTCAAGCTTAGAGAACCGTATCGCTGTAGCTAAGAATGCAGATGCAAGTGCTCTTTCTGCTGCAAAGGAAGCTTTAGCAACCGCAAAATCGGTTTTTGCGAATCCAACAGATGGACAATCAGAAGTTGATAGTCAAACAGAAGCACTTAAGGCTTTAGCGACAGTTCTTGTAGAATCAAACGCTGCTGAAACTGCAAAGAAAGAAGAAGCGGCTAATCAAAATCAAGACAATCCTACAGTAGACACCAAGGTTTTGAACCAAACTTTATCTGAAGCAGAAGTTACCAACCAATTAGCTTATTCAGAGATGAATAAAAAGGATCTTTCTGATGAGAGTAAAGGTGCTATCGAGGCAGCAATTGCTAAGAACAAAGTTGTCCTTGCGGAAACAACCAAATTGTTGGCTGATAAGAGCTTAGCACAAGAACAAGTGGATGCTCAGTTGAACCGTTTGAACGAGTCAATTCAGGCAGTCTATGACGAATTGAAACGAAACGGTATCGGCCAAGATGGGAAATTCGCTGTAGCTCTCTCAGCTAACGAAGGATACACAGCTTCTTCTACAGAATTAAGAAAAGAAAATGGTGAATTTCTTGGTTCTACAGGTAAATCTTACAAAGTACTAGATGGCAACGACAACTATAAAATTTATGTTCATGGCTATCAATCTGAGAACACTGATGTGCCTGCGGCAAATAGTGGACAAGCAGGAATAAGTGGTCGTACAGATATTCCTTTATCAAAAACTGAAGCTCAAAAACTTGGACGAGAAGCTGCTCTATGGAAAGGTAAAATTCGTGCTACAGGAAAAGCTAATGGGAACACAACTTGGGGATCTGGTGGAGCTTATGAATACATAGCTACAGAAATCTACGGATATACTTATGAACAAGGAAATCACTATGTATATCTTACAGATGTGAAAAAACGTTTTAGTTTATCTGATGAGGCAACTGCTGCAGGTTACAAAATCACAAACGTCGCCTTAAGCAACTTAATTCCAGGATTAGCTTATAATGAAGCTACAGATACTGTAGAAGGATATGTAGCATCTTCTCTTCAAAACGGTGTATATGACATGCGTTATATTGTAACTGTAGAGAAAGATGGAGCTACTCAGCAGGTTACTTTCAGGGATTTAACGGCTGGATGGATAGGATGGCAAGATACATCTGCACCACTTATTCAAGGATCTTCTAAGTTAGTTACAGTAGGTGACGAAGTAAGTCATAACATCAAATATGTTGATAATGATGGAATGAGTCGTGATGAAAGAACTGGTTATGTATACAGAAGTAATGGAGAAAAAGTTGTTGCCGGTTCAAAAACTGCTCCTGGAAGCACGAGTGGAGCAACCTTTACTGCAGTTGATGGATCTAAAGTAAATACCGAGAACGGACCACAAACTGTCACAGCCCATACATCCCTAAACGGTAATTATACAGGAAGTCAAACTTCGATAAACGATGTCGTACCAGGATTAAATTATAATCCACAAACTGGAGATATTACTGGGACAGCAAGTGAAGCTGGAATTTTCACAGCGGCTGTTTATGCGAAAGACTATAATAATACAACCAATGCGAAAAATCAGGATTGGAATATGTATGGTCAAGAAGCTCATGAAAATATTACAATCGCAGTAGCACCTAAGATTACTGTTAAGAATGTTGAAGCTTATGCAACAAATATACCTGTAACAATCTCAAATGGAGCTAACAAAGCAGAAATTACAATGCCAGATGGAACAGTTACTAAATTAGTAGCTAAGAACGGAAACTGGGTAGTAGCTGCAGGTACTACAAATACAGCAGTTCAAGAAGGAGCAGTATTAGCGCCAGTTGCAACTTCAGGGGAATCAACTATTAACTTAACAGTGACTCCGAAATCTACAAAATACGTTGGTGTGGATAATATTGCGGCTAAAGCAACAACTGACAAGGTAAAAGCAAATATTCAACGTGAATTTGCTATGGTAACTGACGCAGCAGGTAATACGTACAAAGCGGTATTTAACCATGCAACAGGTAAATATTCGTTACCTACTGAAAAAGCTTATGAATTAAAAGACAATGGTAATGGTACATCAACTCTTATTGAACGTCGTGTTTATACAGATGCGCAAGCAAATGGTGATGTTAAATTCGTTGTTTATGAGTTTGAACGTACATGGAATACAACATCTTCAGCATCAACATTAGAGGACAAGATTGCAGAAATCCGTAAAAATGGTGAGGTAACTGCAGTAGGTAATGTTACGCGTACAGAGACTCTAATCAAGAAAGATAACACATCATCAGAACAAGGGATGGTAGTTACAGTAAGTTACGACTCAGTAACAAACCAATGGACATCTTCTGACGGTACAGCGGTAACAGCTAAAGAATCAAATGCAGGTTGGGAAATCGAAACAGCATCTGGATTCAAAGGATATGTATCATACCGTGAAGCAAGTTCAACAGATGTAGCATCAATCCAAAATGCTAAACCAACAGGAACCTCAACAAGCTATTCAGAAGCAAAAGGTACATCAGTAGACTTAATCAAGTCAACTAAAGCAAATGTAGCATTCGCAGATACAATCGATGATAAAACATCAGCAACAGATTCTGATACGATTAAAACAAAAGTAACAGCAACTGCACCAGATGGCTCAGTAACTACTTTTGATGGAGCTCAAGCAGAAGAAACAGCTTATATCCAAGCACAACGTACAGCAGCAGCTAAAACTCAAGCGGCAGCAACAGCTGTAAAAGAACAACAAGATACACAAAACGAATTAGCTCGTCTTCAAGAACTACTAGACCGTCAAACACGAGTAGTAGAAGATGCTCAAAAGGCATTAGATGACTTGAAATTACGTACAATTTCACCAACAGCTCAAGAATTAGCAGAAAGAAAACTTGCTAATTCTAAAGAGTTTAAAGCATCTATAGAAGAACAATTAGCAACAGCTAAGGCAAATCTTACTACAAAAACAACAGAGGTAGAAACAGCACGTACTGCAGCTTTAGAAGCTGAAAAAGCGGTAGAAACAGCACGTACAGCTCTTAAAACAGCAGCAGAATCAAACTTAGCTAAAGCTAACGCTTATGTACTATCTCAAAAAGGACGTTACAAAGTAACAGCCAGAGCAGTAGACTCAAACGGTGTTGTAACAACTCCAACAGTAGATGGAACAGATGCTGGAGAAGTTACAGAAGATGCAGTAGCAGAAACAACTTACTACATCGTAGTAACAGAACCAGAGAAATCATCAGGTGCTCAAGCTCAAAAACAAACTGACTCAATGGCCGACAATTTCAATGATGGAAAAGAAGGAACTACAGTATCAAATTATAAACTAGTAGATCCAAAAACAGGAGCAAAAGTTGAATCTTTAACAACTGAAGAAGGAACATACACTGTAGATCCAACGACTGGTGAGGTGTCATTTACACCAGCTGAAGGATTTGTTGGTACAGCAGCTCCTATCACAGTAGCAGCAGATGTGACATTTAATGACGAGTCAGGTAACCCAGTAACAGTACCAGTTTCAAATACATATACACCAACTGTATACGGAATTGACCCAGCTGATGATGAAACTACTGGTAAACAAGGTCAAACGCAGACATCTATTTCTGGAAAAGAACGTTTTGAAGAACTAAACACTGCAACTAATACACCTGATGGAACAAATGTTGACTGGACAACAGCTGCCTACTCATTAGAAGGAGCTAATGCTGAAGGTAAAGTGGTAGTTGATGGAGAAGGAACATACTCAATCGATCCAACAACAGGTGTAGTAACATTTGAACCACTTCCAACATTTACAGGAAAAGCTAAAGGTGTTAATGTACAAGTATCAGTAACAGCAACTGACTCAGAAGGAAACAAAGTTCCAGTTACTTCAAAAGGGTCTTATACTCCAGAAGTAACACCAGTTAAGCCAACAGGTGAAGGTGTAACTTCAAGTGGTAAACAAGGTCAAGAGCAAACAGGAACACCTAAATTTACTCAAGGTGATGAAACAGCGCCAATCACAATCAACGAACAGCAACCGGCTAAATTCGTAGTAAATGGACAACCAGTAGAAGACAAAGAAATTCCAGCTACAAAAGATGGAAAAGAAGTTGGTAAATACGTAATCGATCCATTAACAGGTGTTGTAACATTTAAACCAAACAAAGACTTTGTTGGTACTCCGGATCCAGCAACTGTTGAAGTTAAAGATAAGAATGGAACTCCAGCAACAGCTACTTACACACCAACAGTAACGCCAGTAACACCAACAGCAGAACCAAAAGAAACAACTGGAAAA
>NZ_JWGQ01000128.1:0-887 GCF_001069025.1 Streptococcus sp. 1004_SSPC
TGTACACTTAAAAAGCTCTATAATCTCTACAGTGGTTTTACCCACTACAGAAATTATAGAGCCCAAAAAATCTAACTTTTGGGGTGTTTTTATTATGAAATTAACTTATGAAGATAGAGTTAAAATACATGAATTGAGAAAGCAAGGTCAAACTTTCAACCAACTTTCAAAAAGATTTGGTGTGGATGCTTCTGGATTAAGATATATGATGAGATTGATCGAACGTTACGGAATAGAAATTGTCAAGAAAGGTAAGAATTGTTACTATTCTCCAGAATTAAAACAAGAAATGATTGATAAAGTGCTACTTGAAGGTCGTTCACAAAAAAGTATAAGTCTTGATTATGCTCTTCCAAGTGGTGGAATGTTACCTAATTGGATAGCACAATACAAGAAAATGGGTATACTATTGTTGAGAAAACAAGAGGAAGACCGCCTAAAATGGGACGTAAGCCAAAGAAGAAATCTGAAGAGATGACAGAGCTAGAGCAACTTCAAGCAGAAAATGAGTACTTGAGAGCGGAGAACGCTGTTCTAAAAAGGTTGAGAAAACTCCGATTGAGGGGCGAGAAAGAGTAAAGAGAAAAACAGAAATTGTTCGAGGATTGGTAACAGAGTTTGCTTTAGAGAGTCTTCTAAAGATTGTTAAGCTTGCTCGTTCGACCTATTATTACCACTTAAAACAGCTGGATCAAACGGATAATAATCAAACTATCAAAGCTGAAATTCAAGCTATTTTTACTGAACACAAGGGAAATTATGGTTCTCGTCGAATGACTCTTGAATTGCGAAATTGTAGTTTTATAGTGAACCATAAGAAGGTGCAACGGCATGATGAAGTCTTTCTTTTGCATTCTGAAGTCTGAGATGTTTTATGGTTATGAGAA
>NZ_JWGQ01000129.1:0-57968 GCF_001069025.1 Streptococcus sp. 1004_SSPC
ATAGCGGGTGGTTTATTTGTTTCGCACCTTTGGAGCGAAACGGACTTAAAGTCACATAATAAAGAAATCTGCCCATTTTGGACAGATTTCATCATCATTACCAAATAATCACGCGATCTTCTGGGGCACGCCACATACCGTCGCCCTCGTTGACGTCAAATTCCTTATGAAATTCGTCGAAGTTGCTCACGATAATATTGGTACGCCATTTAGCGGGAGCATGGACATCCACGCTGGCCAACATTTGCATGTATTCTTCACGCGCCTTCATACGCCAAATCGTCGCAAAGTTAACAAAGAATTCTCGAACCGAAAAATCTTCATCACGTTTAGCTGCTTCTAAGGCACAGGCCACACCACCAAGGTCTGCCACGTTCTCAGAAACAGTCAGTTTGCCGTTGACCTTAGCACCGTAAGAGTCCAAACCGTCAAACTGGTCCACAATCTTGTCAGTACGTTCCTTAAAGGCTTCGTAATCTTCTTCAGTCCACCAGTTCTTAAGACTACCGTTTTCGTCGAAGGAAGCACCATTAGTATCAAAGGCATGGGAAATCTCGTGAGCAATAACAGCCCCAATACCACCATAGTTGGCTGATGAGCTTTGTGCAATATCATAGAAAGGTGCTTGCAGGATAGCTGCTGGGAAAACAATTTGGTTCTGCTGCGGATCATAGTAAGCATTAACCATGTGGGCAGGCATATGCCACTCACTTCGATCAACAGGTTGATTCCACTTGCTCCAACTATGTGCAACTGAAATTTCGACTAACTTCTGTGCATTCTCAACAAGTGACAAGTTCTCATCAATAATCTTCTTATCATATGTCTCAGGTAGTTTTTCTGGATAACCGATATGAGGTGTAATGACATTCAGTTTCGTAATAGCCTTTTCACGTGTCTCAGGTGCCAACCAATCCGCTTTTTGAAGGCGTAATTTATAAACATCAATCATGGTTGCTACTTTGGCTTCGACATCTGCTTTTGCTTCTGGTGAGAATTTTTCACCTGCATACCAAAGTCCTAGAGCCTGATTGTAAGGCCCTTGTGCCAAATAGAAGGCAGCCTTTTTCTTTTCCATGGCTTGTGGTGTTCCTGAGAGCGCACGACTATATTTGCCAGCCAAGATACGAAGCTCGTCTGTCAAATAGGCATTCCAAGATGTAGCAGCATCGATAAGTAAGTCCGCCTTAAGCAACTCCCAATTTGCTTCTGAGTAATATTCTGCCGCAAACTCTGTCCAGAAGCGTTCTTCAGGAACGATAATTTTATCAGGGACTTGACCCAAGATTTTTGTGAAAATGTTATCAAGTGGGAGTTCTGGCGCCAGCTTAGTAAAGTCTGCCCAATCATATGGGTGGTAGAGTTCTACATACTCGGAAGATTCTTCACTCGAAAGGACATACTTGGCTAACTTAGCATCAAGAGCGATAACCTTGTCCAAGATATCTTTGATTTCTTCAGCTGTGAAGCCATATTTCTCAAGGAGTTCTTCCTGCATCTCACGCCAAATTCCCAAAAGCTCCTTGCCCTTTTCATTATCCTCAGTGTAATAGGTTGTATCAGGTAAAATAATACGTGGCGCTTCAGCCCAAAGAACATTTAGTTGGGCATTCATAAAGTCTGGAGACACACCAAACGGGAACGCATTAGGCTTAACAGCCATCTCGTACTCAGCAATTTTCGAAGCAAACTCTGAAAATGACGAGAGTTGCTTGTATTCTTCAATCAAAGGCTTAACAGGCTCGATACCAACTGCCTCACGTTTGTCAAAGTCCGCAGCCATACGGTGAAACTTAATGAAGTTTTGTAGAACAGCATTGTCAGGAACATTTTCTCCTGCCAACCACTGATCAGTTGTTTCAAGCATGAGGTCTTCTATTTCATCTGCTAAATCTGAGAAACCACCTGTACGTGGTTTGTCATCCGGAATCACAGCTGTCTTTTCCCACTCACCATTAATCGCATGGTAAAAATCATCTTGTAAGCGTGTCATTACACTTCCTCCATCAACATTAAAAGTGCTTTCATTATAACAAAATTCCCCAGCAAAAGCATTTGCCGAGGAGAAATTGGCTTATTTAACTAGGATTGCCAAGGTTTGATATGGTTTAAGAACTACCTTTTCAGCAAGCTCCGCATCGTCATAGTTGGACAAGAGTACGCGCCCTGACTGGTATTCTGCTGGAATCGCCACTTCAGCTTCACTTTCATAGAAATGATTGAGTACCAAGAGTTTTTGACCGTCTAAGTGACGTTCAAAGGCGTAGACCTTCTTGCTATCTTCAAATGCTGGCTGATAGCTTCCTTCTGAAATGATAGCCATTTCTTTACGCAAGCGAATCAATTCTTTATAGAATTTAAAGATTGGTCCATTAATCTCATTTTCAACGTTAATGTCTTTGTAAGATTTACCAGCTTTCAACCATGGAGTACCTGTTGAAAAACCTGCATTCTCAGAAGCATCCCATTGCATTGGCGTACGAGAATTATCACGTGACTTAGCTTGGATAATCTTGAAGGCTTGCTTAGGAGATTTACCTTGGTCCAAGAGCATTTGGTAAGCATTGATGGATTCCACATCCACGTAATCTGCCATCGAATCATAGTCTGGGTCAATCATTCCAATCTCTTCACCCATGTAGATATAAGGTGTTCCACGTGACAAGTGAATGCTAGCGGCTAGCATGGTTGCTCCTTCATTACGGAAGTTCTTGATATCCACAAAACGATTCAAGGCACGAGGTTGGTCGTGGTTATTCCAGAAGAGGGCACTCCATCCACCACGATCGCTCATTTCCTTGCCCCAGGTGTGGTAGAGACGCTTAAGTTCTTCAAAATCAAAGGGAGCAATAGTCCATTTTTGTCCATCTTCATAGTCCACTTTTAAATGGTGGAAGTTAAAGGCCATAGACAACTCGTGACGCTCCGGTGCTGAATAGAGAACACAGTTGTCAATAGTTGTTGAAGACATCTCCCCAACTGTCATAAAACTATCGTCAGAACCAAAGGTCGCTTCATTCATCATGTGAAGATAATCATGCACGATTGGTTTATCCGTATAGGCAGGTTTCCCTTCATTTTTCGGACAATCTACTAAAACCTCATCCTTACCAATCAAGTTAATCACATCAAAACGAAAACCCTTGACACCTTTGTCTAGCCAGAAGTTGACTACCTTGAACAACTCCTTGCGGACATTGGGATTCCGCCAATTGAGGTCTGCCTGTGTTTCATCAAAGAGATGAAGATAGTATTTTCCTGTATCTCCAAAAGGAGCCCAGGCAGAACCACCAAATTTAGACAACCAATCAGTTGGTTGATCCTGAATGAAGAAGAAATCTTGGTAATACTTGTCACCAGCCAATGCTTTTTGGAACCACTCATGCTCCGTTGAGCAATGGTTAAGCACCATGTCTAGCATGAAGTCAATCTTGTGCTCTTTAGCGACACGAACCATTTCTTCAAAATCAGCCATATCCCCAAAGACAGGGTTGACGGCTGTGTAGTCTGAAATATCGTAGCCATTGTCACGTTGTGGACTTGGATAGAAAGGATTGAGCCACACCATATCCACGCCTAACTCTGCTAGGTAGGGAATCTTTTCAATGATTCCTCTGAAATCACCGATTCCATTTCCTGTAGTGTTCTTATATGATTTTGGATAAATTTGGTATACAACCTTTGTTTTATCTAATGCCATGTAATTTTTCCTCTTTTGTTCTTTATATGAAGAGGTGGAACCGTGACGTCTCCACCCCTTAGCTTATTTTGTTCGATGAGCAATCATGAGAACATCACCACGTTTGATATCACGTGGAAGATTCCCTTCAACATCTGCTTGGAAATCATCTTGATTTGTAATGATAACTGGAGTCTCAGTGACCAAACCAGCTTCTTTGATAATATCCATATCAAAGCTAATCAATTGTTGACCAACAACAACTTTATCACCTTGTTTAATATGTGATTCAAAGCCTTTTCCGTCAAGGCTAACCGTATCCATACCAATGTGCATTAACATTTCAACACCTTCTTCAGAAACGATACCTACTGCGTGCTTAGTTGGGAAGAGTACTGTCACTGTACCATTCACTGGTGAAACCAATTCGCCTTGACTTGGTTCGATGACAACACCTTGTCCCATTACACCTGATGAAAAGACTGGGTCTGTGGCTTGGCTAAGTGGTTTAACTTGGCCAGCAAGTGGGCTAACAACCTCTGCTGATTCAGCAAGAGCCGTTGGTTGTACCAAACCTTCTGAAGCTTCTTGTACGTGCCATCTTCCTCTGTTTTCGTTAAAAATCCAGTTTTGTGGAAGAGGAATGTCAATACCATAGCAACTACAATATCAACAACCATGATAATCGCAAAAATTGCCCAATATTGAGGTTTAATAGAGAGAATAGCTGGAAGACCACCAATACCGATAGAGTTTGCTTGAACACCAAAGACTGTTGAAAGCAATCCTGATAAGGCAGAAGCAGACATCCCTGCTACTAATGGATAGACATACTTAACGTTAACACCAAATAGTGCTCCAAGATAAGCTGAAATAGTTGCTGGAAGTGAAATCTGTGCTTCACGTTCATCATGACGTTTAATAAAGTAGTAAGCAAATACTGCTGAACCCTGCGCAATATTAGAGAAGGCAATCATTGGCCATAAACCAGTACCACCTGCCGTACGCACCAATTCAAGATCAATAGCATTAGTCATATGGTGAAGACCAGTGATAACGAAAGGCGCGAAGAAGGCTTGGTCAAAAAAATTCATGGCTCTGGCTCCCAGGTTATTAACCAAGAACAAATCAACTTTCCTGTGTCTGACCTCACTAGTTACCAGGAACTAATCGAACAACAAAGCCTTAATTCGCAAACCAACGTTATTTCTCTGGATAAAATCATCGTTGATTCCAAACTCTCAGAAAGAACTGGTTTTTCTAATAGCCGACAGGTTTGGCGTGTTGTTCGTCAAAGAGTCGTTGATAGCTGTGCCTCTGTTATAGATATTGATTACCTAGATGCCAGCCTTGTTCCGCAACTAAACCGTAGTATTGCTGAATACTCTATTTACGACTACATTGAGAATCAGCTCAACCTTAGCATTTCCCACGCCTTTAAAGAAATCACTATCGATAATGCTATCGATCAGGATAAGATTCTCATTGACCTAGGTAAGGACCAGCACGTTGTCTGTGTCCGTTCAAAAGTTTATTTAAACAATGGAAAACAGTTCCAATTTACGGAAAGTCGCCACAAACTTGAAAAATTCAAATTTGTCGATTATGCCAAGCGTCATCATTGAAAGAAAGGGCTCTGCTAATAGAAAAAGTATCGGACAAGAATGTCCGATACTTTTTAGTTTTTACGGATAGGATCTGCTAGATACTCTGCACGAGCTCCACCAATTAACTTAGGACGACTAGCCAAAGCAGTCACATGAGCACCACCTAATTCTGGAGTAATAGGACGAAGAGGAACTTGGACCCTCTTCACATGCATACCAATAGAGGTGTCCCCAATATCAATACCAGCCTGAGCGACAATTTCCTCCACCTCAACAGGATCCTTCATGTAGTCGAAAGCAGCCAGCTGACCACTTCCACCAGCGTGCAAGGTCGGAAGAACATTCACAATTTCCAAATCTTTAGCCATGGCAAGCTCACGCTCGACAACCAAAGCACGATTCAAATGTTCACAGCCCTGAACAGCCAAGTAAATCCCTTTAGGTTCCAAAACCTCAAGAATAGTTTTCACAATTCGTTGACCGATTTCGCGGCTAGAGGCTTTGCCGATAGTCCCACCAGCAACCTCACTGGAAGACAGTCCCAAGACAAAGATAGCTCCTCTCCCAATAGCTGAACGTTCAACAATATCTTCTACAAGCACACGTGTCTTCTCTTCTAAATCTAGCAACATCACAACAGTCCTCCTTTAGACAACAGCTGTATTCAGGATTCGCACAATAAGATAGTACAGAATCACAAAAAAGACAAGGAAAAATGCCCCTAATAATAATAACTGCCTACGGCGTTTCTTACTTAGGTCCCAGGAGAAACCAAATCCCATCAAAAAAGGACCAACACTATAACTTAGCATAAACCATAAATCTACACGTGCTATATGCCAAAAAGAAGAAATAAAGGCCGCCAAACCTATTAAGGATAGACTCCAGGAAAAGTCCCAACGATTTGATTTAGCAAAAGCCAAACCTATTAAGAAGCAACCCAAGGCAGGCATGATAATAAATGATAGGGTCATAAAATAAAACATGCCATTATTATAGCATGTTTTACAGTTTCATGTTAGCGGCGGTTAATAACACCATAAGCAATAGTGAATGCAATAGCAGCAATACCCACAACGATTGCCATGATAGCCCAAAAAATAATCATTGCACGGCGTCCCTTGCGATTGTTGAAAGGAAGTCCCCAACCAACCATGATAACACCTATCAATCCAAGCCAGATTTTATAAGTGATAACAATCGCCGAATCAAAATAGGCAAAAGCAACCAAACCTAAACCTAGCAAAGAAATCAAATAAGACCACTTACCCTTCAAAAATGAAGGCAAGGCCCAACCAAATAACACTAAACCTAGTAGAGCAAGAGCTCCACCACCAAAAAATACAGGTACAATATAATTATCAAACATATTCATATTATAGCATATCTTAAAAAGTTAGGAAATAGAATCTATCAACCAAAGCCATATCCATTCTTTAAAATTTATTCACTCTCAATCACAGATTAATTGGCAGATACCAACTATTTATTTTAGTACAAAAAAACAAGATCCAGAAAAGACCTTGTTTTAATAAGCTAATTATGCTTTGTTTGCTGAACCGAATACGTCGATACGTTCTTCAACAGCTTCTGTAATAGCTTCGAAACCTGGTTTCAAGAATTTACGTGGGTCGAAGAGTTTCTTCTTGTCGTATTCTGCTTCATTTGCTTCGTATTCAGCAACAAATTTACGTGTTGCTTTAGCAAATGCGATTTGACATTCAGTGTTAACGTTAACTTTAGCAACACCAAGTTTGATAGCTGCTTGGATTTGATCGTCAGGAATACCTGATCCACCGTGCAATACGATTGGGAAGTTAGGAACAGCTTCTGTCAATTTTTGCAAGTGGTCAAGGTGAAGACCATTCCAGTTTTCTGGGTAAGGACCGTGGATGTTACCGATACCTGCTGCAAGGAAGTCGATACCAGTTGCAACCATAGCTTTAGCATCTTCGATTGGTGCCAATTCACCGTCACCGATGATACCATCTTCTTCACCACCGATTGTACCAACTTCAGCTTCAACTGATACACCGTTAGCGTGTGCAAATTCAACAACTTTAGCTGCTTTTTCAAGGTTTTCTTCAACTGGAAGGTGTGAACCGTCAAACATAACTGAAGTGTAACCTACACGGATACATTCCAAAGCATCATTGTAGTGACCGTGGTCAAGGTGAATAGCAACTGGTACAGTGATACCCATTGATTCAACCAATTCTTCGATAAGAAGTTTACACAATTTGTAACCACCCATGTACTTAGCTGCACCCATAGAAGTTTGGATAAGCACTGGAGCTTGTTTAGCTTCTGCTGCACGCAAGATAGCTTGAGTCCACTCAAGGTTGTTTGTGTTAAATCCACCAACTGCGTAACCATTGTCACGAGCTGCTTGGACAAATTTTTCTGCTGAAACGATTGCCATTATAAAGGCCTCCTATATTTTTTTGGGCTTGAACCCGTTTACTTGTTTATTCTATCACAATTAGATTCAAAAAACTAGTTTTTCTACAATTTGTAAGCGTTTTGATTTTTTAATACAAAAAAACCAGTCTCTTGACTGGTTGCTCTGCGGAAAGAGGGACTTGAACCCTCACGACCTAAAGCGGTCACAGGATCCTTAGTCCTGCGCGTCTGCCAATTCCGCCATTTCCGCTAACTACATTAATCATTATATCAAGTTTGACAATTAGTGTCAATACTTTTTTGAAAGTTTTTTCTTAAAACTATCTTTTGTCTCTTTCGAAACAACTATTATATAATACCATTTATTGTATGCTATTGTCAATAAGCTTTTTGACTTTTTTGTTTTTCTGAAACATTATATACTATCTGGAATTAGTCTAAACGATTTTTCAAAGCAGCTAATCGTTCTTGAAGAGGAGCTAAGTAAACTTCTTCTCCAAAGCCACGATTTTTGAGCCCATCCTCTGCACAAGTTAGTAGAGCCTCTGTCAAAGGCAAAATCAATTTGAAATCATCCTTTGAGATTTCCTTTTTCGAAAACAAGCAACGAATTCTAAGATAATCATAGTCAAAAACTTCAAATAAAGATGTGTCTTTTAAAATACTTTCTAGTGTCTCTAAGTTAACTAAAAGACCAAGGTGAAAGGCTGCTGGCGCAAAAGTTGCTGAGAAAGGCTGAGTACAAACACTTCGAAACTCAACAGTTCCCCTAGTCGTTAAATCTTGAAATTGATAAGAACGGTGAGTCTTAAAATCTTCCTCACTTGGCTCAATAGTGACTACTTCGCCATGAATAGAGCGTGCTTTGACAGATGGCGTACTTAGATAGTCTTTAGCACGTATTGGTTCAAAATAGTAGGTTTCGTCACCACGCTTAGCAGTAAAAATGGCTGTCTCAGACAAGTAAGAAAAATAGTCATCTTCGCTCTTAAACACCTTAGGAAATACCCCTGCATTTTCCTTAAACACACCATGCATGGAATTCTCCCAGAAAACATCACGAGAAAGCGCTAAATCCCAATCAGAACCCCAAAAATCAGAGTTTGCCAATAATACTGCCTTGGGTCCCTCTATTTGATTAAAAGCATTTAAAACTCTTAAATAGGACGTTTTTGAAACATCTAACTGTACCTGACTCCCACAGATGAAAGAACCATATTCTGGATAATCATGAAAGAAAGGATTGTTCTTAGCTTTAGATAGCCCGAGAAAATCCATAAGCATCTCATAACGAGGAGATTTAACAGGTCTGTTGTCATTTTTTGCCCAGTTTGGATTCACTCCCCAACCTTGCAACTCATGATTATCATTCTGAAGATAAGGTTGAATTATACCGAGGTAAGTATCCAAACGTTCCTCAACCTCAGAGATTCTTTCAGCCTTTGCAAAAGCAAACTCAATCGTATTGTAGGAGACTTCAAAAAGAATCATATCTCCAGAATCTTTATCAATAAGCTGAATAGGATTGTTATCCGAATCATACTTATCAGCTTGAAAATCAAAATTATCCAAGAGATAGGCTAGTAACCGTTTTGTAAGAGAGACATCTGTAGCATTACCACTCAAATTAACAACTGGGTATTCCAACTCAATCCCCACAAATAATTCGGGTTGCTCCTTAATTGGCTCATAATACCTTTGCTTAAGCAGTTCCTTGGCTGTTGTCAAAATAATGTCCCCCTTTTTAAAATAAGCTTATTCCATTATATCAAAATATTCAGACGATTTATAGCCCAAAAAAACGCCTGCTTACGAAAAATAACAGTATTACCTTTCGTAAACAAGCGTTACATGCTTATTTATTCCCATTTTTATGATGAGTGTTCCCGCTAGGCGTATGCCTAGCGGTAGACCAGAGCTAGACTAAGAAAAGCTAAGCTATTCCATCATCATAACACTCAACAAAATTGATAAAAATTAAACAAGTTCGATGATTGCCATTGGGGCAGCATCGCCACGACGTGGTTCTGTTTTAAGGATACGAGTGTATCCACCGTTACGTTCAGCATAACGAGGTGCGATTTCTGAGAAAAGTTTTTGAAGAGCAGTTGTTGATGTATATTTATCAGTTGCTTCATCATAGTTTTCAGATGCAATTTCGTTACGTACAAATGCAGCTGCTTGACGACGTGCGTGCAAATCACCACGTTTACCAAGAGTGATCATTTTTTCAACTGTTTTACGGATTTCTTTAGCACGTGCTTCAGTTGTAACGATTGCTTCGTTAATGATAAGATCTGTTGTCAAATCACGAAGAACCGCTTTACGTTGTGAGCTTGTGCGTCCAAGTTTACGGTAAGCCATGTTATCCTCCTATATTATTATTTATCGTTTTTGAGTCCAAGTCCAAGATCAGCCAACTTAACTTTGACTTCTTCAAGAGATTTACGACCTAGGTTACGGACTTTCATCATTTCAGGCTCAGTTTTTTCTGTCAAATCATGAACGGTATTAATACCAGCACGTTTCAAACAGTTATATGAGCGTACAGACAAATCAAGTTCTTCGATGGTACGGTCAAGCACCTTTTCATCGTTCACTTTTTCAGTTTCTTTCATTACATCAGTAGCTTTAGCAACATCAGTAAGGTCAGTAAACAAGTTCAAGTGTTCAATCAAAACGCGAGCCGAGAGACCGAGGGCATCTTCAGGGATGATTGTTCCGTTTGTCATGATTTCGATTGTCAATTTATCAAAACCATCGTTGCTACCTACACGAGCAGGTTCAACTTGATAATTGACTTTTTTCACTGGTGTGTAGATTGAATCTACAGCCAATGTTCCCACTGGTGCATCATCTTTCTTGTTTTCATCTGCTGGAACATAACCACGGTTTGTAGCTACTGTCATAGTCGCTTTTAAAGAAGCTCCTTCAGAGATAGTGAAAAGATAATGATCAGGGTTAACAATTTCAATGTCACTATCAGTCAAGATATCTCCAGCAGTAACTTCAGCTGGACCTTGGACATCAAGTTCGATTGTTTTTTCGTCTTCGACGTAAGATTTTACAGCAAGTCCTTTAATATTAAGAATAATTTGCATCACGTCTTCACGTACGCCTGGTACGGTATCAAATTCGTGGAGTACTCCATCAATCTTAATTGATGTTACGGCAGCACCTGGAAGTGATGACAAAAGTACACGACGAAGAGAGTTACCCAAAGTTGTACCATAACCACGTTCTAGTGGTTCGATGACAAATTTGCCGTAATCTTTATTTTCATCAATTTTTGTTATTATTGGTTTTTCAAACTCAATCATTTATTATACTCCCTCGAAACGAATCTTGTGTACTATTGCTATTAAAAATTACACACGACGACGTTTTGGAGGACGAGCACCATTATGTGGTACAGGAGTTACATCACGGATTGCTGTTACTTCTAGACCAGCAGCAGCAAGAGCACGGATAGCAGACTCACGACCTGAACCAGGACCCTTAACAGTTACTTCAACTGTCTTAAGACCGTGTTCTTGTGCAGATTTAGCAGCAGCTTCAGAAGCCATTTGAGCAGCAAATGGTGTAGATTTACGAGAACCTTTGAAACCAAGAGCACCAGCTGATGACCAAGCTACAGCATTACCATGCACATCTGTAATCATAACAATAGTGTTATTGAAAGTAGCGTGAATGTGAGCAATACCAGATTCGATATTCTTTTTCACACGACGTTTACGTGTTGGTTTAGCCAATGTTTTTACCTCCTATTTTATTTTAATTATTTTTTCTTACCTGCAATCGCAACAGCTTTACCTTTACGAGTGCGAGCATTGTTTTTAGTGTTTTGACCACGGACAGGAAGTCCACGACGGTGACGGATACCACGGTATGAACCGATTTCCATCAAACGTTTGATGTTAAGGTTAACTTCACGACGAAGGTCACCTTCAACTTTGATTGCATCCACTTCGCGACGGATAGCGTCTTCTTGATCATTTGTCAAATCTTTAACGCGGATGTCTTCAGAAACGCCTGCAGCAGCCAAGATTTTCTTAGATGTTGCAAGTCCGATACCGTATACGTAAGTAAGTGAAATTACTACACGTTTATCGTTTGGAATGTCAACTCCAGCAATACGAGCCATGATTTCTCCTTTCTATATTATCCTTGACGTTGTTTGTGTTTTGGATTTGTTGGACAAATTACCATAACACGACCGTTACGACGAATAACTTTACAGTATTCGCAAATTGGTTTAACCGATGGTCTTACCTTCATGTTTTAATCCCTCCAATTATTTCGATTATTTAAAGCGGTATGTGATGCGTCCACGTGTCAAATCATAAGGACTCATTTCAACAGTCACACGGTCACCGACCAAAATACGAATGTAGTTTTTACGGATTTTACCAGAAACTGTCGCCAAAATTTGGTGTCCATTTTCCAATTCAACAGTAAACATAGCATTAGGCATAGTTTCGACAACTTTACCTTCAATTTCAATCACGTCTTCTTTTGCCACGCAAAAGTACCCCCTAAAATTTCGATTTGATTTCCTCTAAGCACAGAGGTAACAATTATAAGCCAGACTAAAGTATTATAACATGCTTAAGTCTGATACGCAAGTAAGATTATATAATTATTTAATTGCTGCAATAGCTTTTTTAACATCAGCAAATACATCATCGATATCTTGGTTACCTTGAATATCTGATACAAGACCAAGCTCACGATAATGTGCAATAATTGGCTCACCTTGAGCAATGTTTACGTCAAGACGACGTTTAACAGTTTCAGGTTTATCATCTTCACGTTGGTAATAGTCTTCTTCCTTGTAGTCAGCTGGTGGGTTGAATACTTTATGGTAAGTTTCACCTGTTTCGCGGTGAATAATACGACCACTCAAGCGTTCAAGAAGGCAAGATGGATCCACTTCGATATTGATTACTCCATCAAGCTCCAAACCAAGATCAACCAAGATTTGATCCAAGGAATGAGCTTGTTCGATTGTGCGAGGAAAACCATCCAAAAGGAATCCTTTTTCCTTAATGTCGTCTTGAGCCAAACGCTCTTTAACGATTCCGTTTGTTACTTCATCTGGTACTAATTCACCTTTATCGATGAATGATTTGGCCAAAGTTCCCATTTCTGTTTGGTTAGCCATAGCAGCACGGAACATATCACCAGTTGAGATGTGAGCTACACCAAATTCTTCAACAATTTTTGCAGCTTGAGTCCCTTTACCAGCACCTGGTAGACCCATAATTAAAAGATTCATCTTACGAACTCCTTATTTTTGTTTTCAAATAACTCTATCAAGGTTTTAAAACATTGGTAGAGTTATCAAAAAACAAAAGAGAAGGGACAGAAAGTAACCTTTCTTTCCCTCTCAATTGTTCATGAGAAGACTTAGTCTTCAAGATTCATAAATCCAACGTACTGACGTTTCAATAGGTAACCTTCAAGTTGCTTCATACCTTCGATACCAGTTGAAATCAAGATCAAGAGAGATGTACCACCAAGCGCGATTGAGCTTGTAAGGTGCATAAACTGTTGAGCCGCAATAGGAGCCAATGAAATAAACGCGAGAAATACAGCTCCGATTGTTGCCAATCTCTTAAGCAATGAAGACATGTACTTTTCAGTCTCACGACCTGGACGAACGCTAGGAATGTAAGACCCATTCTTTTGAAGATTTTCAGCAGTTTTTTCAGGATTTACTTGGACAAATGTGTAGAAGAATGAAAACAAGATAATCAATATCGCGTAAGTAAGCATTCCACTAGGTGTATTATACGAGAGTAGTCCTTGTAAGTTTGATAACCATGTAACCTTAGAGAAGAATGGAAGAATAGTACTAGGAATTGTTGTAATCGAGCTAGCAAAGATAACGGGAATAACACCAGCCGGATTAACTTTCAATGGAAGGTAAGAACTCGTTGGAGCCCCTTGAACCAATTTAGTATATTGAATTGGAATTTGATATTCTGCCTGTTGAACAAATGTCGTAAAGAAGACAATCGCCAAACCTACCACAATTAGCAAAACTACTATGATATATGAACGAGTCAATTCTCCTGAACGAACGTTGACAAAGAAATCCTCGTAAATTGTTGAGAACATTTTTGGAATAGAAGCAATGATCCCTGAAAAAATAATCATTGACACACCATTACCAAAACCTTTATCTGTGATTTGTTCACCCAGCCATGTCACAATTATGCTACCAGCAGTTAGGATTGTCCCAATCAATAGGTAGGTTGAAACATTTGGTGTTTTAACCAATGAAATTGATGAGAGAGTATTAAAACTTGCTGTAATACCAATCGATTGAACAAAGGCTAAAACAAGAGTGATGTAGCGAGTCGCTTGGTTCAATTTACGACGACCAACTTCCCCTTGTTTGCCCCACTCCACAAATTTTGGATAGATATCCATCTGCAAAAGTTGGACAATGATTGATGCTGTAATGTAAGGACTAACCCCCATCGAGAAGATAGAGAAGTTATTCATGGCATTACCAGACACCAAGTTAAGCATGTTCAAGAAAGGTAAATCACTTAATTGTTTCAAACTTTCCGCATTGATACCAGGAACTGTTACATGAGTCCCTACACGAAAAACGAAAATAATGAAGATTGTAAATAAAATCTTATTACGAACGTTTTTGACCTTCAATGCGTCTTTTAATAGTTTAAAGAACATAATGAGTTACCCCTCATTAGATGACTTCGATTGAACCACCTTTAGCAGTGATAGCTGCTTCAGCAGATTTTGAGAATTTAGCTGCTTTAACAGTCAATTTCTTAGTCAATTCGCCGTTACCAAGAACTTTAACGCCTGATTTTTCAGCACGAACGATTCCAGCTTCTTTAAGAACTGCTGGAGTTACTTCTGTACCATCTTCAAAGACGTTCAATTGATCAAGGTTTACAAGTGCGTATTCTTTAGCGTTGATGTTAGTGAATCCACGTTTTGGAAGACGACGGAACAATGGAGTTTGTCCACCTTCAAATCCTGGACGTACACCACCACCGCTACGAGCTTTTTGACCTTTTTGACCACGGCCTGAAGTTTTACCGTTACCAGATGAAGTACCACGACCTACACGGTTACGGACTTTACGAGAACCTTCAGCAGGTTTCAATTCATGAAGTTTCATTATTATTTTCTCCTCTTTTTGTAAAATGCTAGCGCCTCTAACCAAGTAAGGTAGCTTAATTAGAAACTCGCCTATACATGAAATTCAGTTTAAGTCGCAAGGGAACCCTCACGACTTAAATCAATTTTTATTTAACGTCTTCTACAGTTACCAAGTGAGATACTGCGTTGACCATACCACGGATAGCAGCGTTGTCTTCTTTAACAACTGAGCTATTCAATTTACCAAGTCCAAGAGCAACAACTGTTTTACGTTGTTCTGGTTTGCGTCCGATTGGAGACTTAGTCAAAGTAATTTTAATTTGAGCCATTGTTATCTCCTTTCTTATGCCAAGTCAGATACTGAGATGCCACGAAGAGCCGCAACTTCTTCAGCACGTTTAAGTTGTTTCAATCCTTCAACAGTCGCACGAACGATGTTGATTGGAGTGTTTGAACCGAGTGATTTAGATGTTACATCAGCAACACCAGCCAATTCGATGACGGCACGAACTGCACCACCAGCGGCAACCCCAGCCCCTTCAACAGCTGGTTTCAACAATACTTTCGCTCCACCAAATTCTGAACGAACTTCGTGAGGAATAGTTGTACCAACCATAGGAACTTCGATAAGGTTTTTCTTAGCTGCTTCAACTGCTTTACGGATAGCTTCTGGAACCTCTTGAGATTTACCAGTACCAAATCCTACGCGACCATTACGGTCACCAACAACAACAAGAGCAGCAAAACGCATGTTGCGTCCACCTTTTACAACTTTAGTAACACGGTTGATAGCAACTACGCGTTCTTCAAGTTCTACTGCATTATCTTTAAATGCCATTATTAAGTGTCCTCCCTATTAGAATTTCAATCCGTTTTCACGAGCTGAGTCAGCCAAAGCTTTAACACGTCCGTGATAGAGATATCCACCGCGGTCAAACACCACTTCAGAAATACCTTTAGCTACTGCGCGTTCAGCAACAAGTTTACCGACAACAACGGCTTGTTCTGTTTTAGTTCCTTTAGAAACTTCTTTATCAAGAGTTGATGCACTTGCGAGCGTTACACCCGCTACGTCATCAATAACTTGAGCGTAGATGCCTGTATTAGAACGGAAAATGTTCAAACGTGGGCGATCAGCAGTTCCAGAGAGTTTTCCGCGAACGCGACGGTGGCGTTTTTGGCGGAGTTTATTTTTATCTGGTTTCGAAATCACAATTTTCACCTCTTAATTATAATGCTTGCTCATGAGAGCTTTTGGTAAGTAGGCAATCCAAAAAGAATAGCCACAAGGATGAAATCCTATTATTTACCAGTTTTACCTTCTTTACGACGTACGTATTCACCAACGTAACGGATACCTTTACCTTTGTAAGGTTCTGGTGAACGAAGGCTACGGATGTAAGCTGCTGTTTGACCAACAACTTCTTTGTTGATACCGCTAACAACAATTGAAGTTGCAGATGGTACTTCAAAAGTAATACCTTCTGGAGCTTCAACTTCGTCTTGGTGAGATTTACCAACTGAAAGAACAAGTTTTGTTCCTTGGAGTTGCGCACGATATCCGACACCGCGCATTTCAAGTTCTTTTTTGAAACCTTCTGAAACACCAACAACCATGTTGTTCAAGTTTGCACGTGAAGTACCGTGGATTGTTTTGTTTTCTTTTGAGTCGTTTGGACGGTGAAGTGTAACTTCATTGCCTTCAACTTTGATTTCAATGTTTTTGTTAAACTCACGAGTGAGTTCGCCTTTAGGTCCTTTAACAGTAACAACATTATCGTTGTTTGTTACTTCAACACCAGCAGGCAAAGTAATAACTTTATTACCAATACGTGACATAGTATTTAATTCTCCTGTTAGATTATCAAGCCACAAAGTGACTAGTTTTCACGGGGATGAGTTTCAGCGAATATAATCAATGAAACTCGCACAAATCATTTGAGATAAGTACTTAGTACCAGCTTCTTACCAAACGTAAGCGATAACTTCTCCACCAACGTTCTTTTGACGAGCTTCTTTATCAGTCAAAAGACCTTCTGAAGTAGAGATGATCGCGATTCCAAGGCCGTTAAGAACTTTAGGAACATCTTCACGTTTAGAGTAAACACGAAGACCTGGTTTAGAAATACGTTTCAAGTTAGTGATAACACGTTCACCGTTTTGTCCGTATTTCAAGAATACGCGGATGATACCTTGTTTGTCATCTTCGATAACTTCAACATTTTTTACGAAACCTTCACGTTTAAGAATTTCAGCGATACCTTTTTTAATGTTTGATGCAGGTACTTCAAGCACTTCGTGTTTAGCTTGGTTAGCGTTACGAATACGTGTCAAGAAATCTGCAATTGGGTCAGTCATAACCATTTTATATTTTCTCCTCTTACTAGTAGTTTGAATAATTCACTTGCTAGTTAATGATTGAGCTAGGCTCAGATTGTGTTAAATACATTCAAATTAGGTGGAACTAACTTAAATGTACCATGTTTTTACCAAGAAGCTTTGGTAACACCTGGAATTTGACCTTTGTAAGCCAATTCACGGAAGCAAACACGGCAAAGTTTAAATTTGCGATAAACTGAGTGTGGACGTCCACAACGTTCGCAACGAGTGTAAGCTTGCGTAGAGAACTTCGCAGGGCGTTTGTTCTTAGCAATCATTGATTTTTTAGCCAATTTATTTACCTCCTAGATTATTTTGCAAAAGGCATTCCAAGGCCTTTAAGCAATTCACGACCTTCTTCGTCAGTGTTAGCAGTAGTTACGATAACGATATCCATACCACGTACTTTATCAACATCGTCGAAGTTGATTTCTGGGAAGATAAGTTGTTCTTTAACACCAAGTGTGTAGTTACCACGTCCATCAAATGATTTAGTTGGAACACCATGGAAGTCACGAACACGTGGAAGTGATACTGATACCAATTTATCCAAGAATTCGTACATGCGTTCACCACGAAGGGTAACTTTAGCACCGATCGCTACACCTTCACGAAGACGGAAGCCAGCGATTGATTTCTTAGCTTTAGTAATCAATGGTTTTTGACCTGAAATAAGTGCCAACTCAGCAGCAGCTTTTTCAAGAGTTTTAGCGTTGTTTACAGCTTCACCAACACCCATATTGATAACGATTTTATCAACTTTTGGCACAGCCATAACTGAAGAATAATTGAATTTTTCAGTCAAAGCTGGAATTACTTCGTTAGTGTATTTTTCTTTAAGACGGTTAGCCATTTAATACTTTCTCCTTTCCTTCGTGATTAGTCAAGCACTTCGCCTGATTTTTTGTTGTAACGAACTTTTGTGCCGTCAACAACTTTGTAACCTACACGTCCAGCTACACCGTTCTTGTCAAGAACTTGAACGTTTGAAGCGTGGATTGGTGCTTCTTTTTCCACGATAGCACCTTGAGGGTTTTCAGCTGATGGTTTTTGGTGTTTTTTGATGATTGCAACACCTTCAACAACAACTTTGTTTACTTTTGGAAGAGCTTTAAGAACTACTGCTTCAGTTCCTTTGTCTTTACCAGCAATAACGCGAACTTTATCGCCTTTTTTTACAAACATTTGAGTATTTCTCCTATTATTTCTTACGCCTCAATGGGCACCCTGAATATATCAGGGGACTAAGTTTGTGTTAATTCAGATTAAAGTACTTCTGGCGCCAAAGATACGATACGCATGTATCCACCTTCACGCAATTCACGTGCAACAGGGCCAAAGATACGAGTTCCACGAGGAGTTTTGTCATCGCGGATGATTACTGCAGCATTGTCATCAAACTTGATGTATGAACCGTCTGGACGGCGAGCACCAGTTTTTGTACGAACGATAACAGCTTTAACAACATCACCTTTTTTAACAGCTCCACCTGGTGTAGCTTGTTTAACAGTTGCAACGATAACGTCGCCGATGTTAGCGAATTTACGTCCTGAACCACCAAGAACTTTGATAGTCAAGATTTCACGAGCACCGCTATTATCAGCAACTTTTAAGCGACTTTCTTGTTGAATCATTTCAATTGTCTCCTTTTAGTTTTATTAGATAATAACAGCTTCTTCCACAACTTCTACAAGACGGAAGCGTTTTGTAGCTGAAAGTGGGCGAGTTTCCATGATACGAACGATATCGCCTTCTTTAGCAACGTTGTTTTCATCATGTGCTTTGTATTTTTTAGAATAGTTGATACGTTTACCATAGACTGGGTGGTTACGTTTAGTTTCAACTACAACTGTGATTGTTTTATCCATCTTGTCAGATACTACGCGTCCAACAAGGGTTTTACGTTGATTACGTTCCATTATTAGAATTGCTCCTTTCCCAATCTATTATTTGATTTCAGATTGCACAGTTTTAACACGTGCAATTTGTTTTTTCACTTCGTTCAAACGGGCAGTTTGATCAAGTTGACCTGCTGCAGCTTGGAAACGAAGGTCGAAAAGTTCTTTCTTAAGTTCGTTTTCTTTTTTAGCAAGCTCTTCTTGAGACAAGCCACGAAGCTCAGCAACAAACTTTTTGATTTCTTCAAGTTTCATGTCTTCTCCTTATTCTGCTTCACGTTTCACGAATTTACATTTAACTGGCAATTTGTGGCTAGCAAGACGAAGCGCTTCACGTGCAACTTCTTCAGAAACACCTGCGATTTCGAACATTACTTTACCACGTTTAACTGGTGCTACCCAACCTTCAGGTGCCCCTTTACCAGAACCCATACGTACACCGATAGCTTTAGCAGTGTATGATTTGTGTGGGAAGATCTTAATCCAAACCTTACCACCACGTTTCATGTAACGAGTCATGGCAATACGAGCAGCCTCGATTTGACGGTTTGTAATCCAGTGGCTAGTTGTAGCTTGAAGACCGTATTCACCGAATGATACTTCTTTACCGCCTTTAGCCTCACCGCGCATTTTTCCACGGAATTCACGACGGTGTTTAACACGTTTAGGTACTAACATTTGTTATTTGCCTCCTTTAGTGTTTTTACGAGCTGGAAGAACTTCTCCACGGTAGATCCAAACTTTAACACCAAGTTTACCGTAAGTTGTGTCAGCTTCTTCCCAAGCGTAATCGATATCAGCGCGAAGTGTGTGAAGTGGAACTGTACCTTCTGAGTATCCTTCTGCACGGGCGATATCTGCACCGTTCAAGCGACCTGATACTTGAGTCTTGATCCCTTTAGCTCCAGCACGCATTGCACGTTGGATAGCTTGTTTTTGTGCACGACGGAAAGCAACACGTTGCTCAAGTTGACGAGCAATAGTTTCACCAACAAGGTGAGCGTCCAAATCAGGTTTTTTGATTTCAACGATGTTGATGTGAACTTGTTTTCCAGTCAATTTATTAAGTTGAGCGCGAAGAGCGTCAACGTTTGATCCACCTTTACCGATAACCATACCTGGTTTAGCAGTGTGAAGTGAAACAATAACTTTGTTTACAGCACGTTCAATTTCAATAGTTGAAACTGAAGCGTCTGCAAGTTCTTTTTGAATGAATTTGCGGATTGCCAAATCTTCGTGAAGGTAATCTGCGTATTCTTTTTCAGCATACCATTTCGCATCCCAGTCACGGATGATCCCGACACGCATACCAATTGGATGTACTTTTTGACCCACGAGTTTACCTCCTTATTTTTCTGACACAACTACTGTTACGTGAGTTGTGCGTTTGTTGATTGGTGAAGCTGAACCTTTCGCACGTGGACGGAAACGTTTCATTGTTGGTCCTTCGTTTGCGAATGTTTCAGATACTACCAAGTTAGCTTTTTCCAAACCAAAGTTGTTTTCTGCATTAGCGATAGCAGAGTTAAGTGTTTTCTCAACAATGCGAGCTGCTTTGTTTGGAGTGAATTTCAAGATTGCGATTGCATCAGCAACGTTCTTACCACGGATAAGATCAAGAACAAGACGTGTTTTACGAGGTGAAACACGCACTGTACGAGCCATTGCTTTAGCTGAAGTAATTTCTGCCATTGTGTCCTCCTCCTATTAACGACGTGTTTTCTTATCGTCAGCTGCGTGACCTTTGTAAGTACGAGTTGGTGCAAATTCACCAAGTTTGTGACCTACCATGTCTTCTTGGATGTAAACAGGAACATGTTTACGTCCATCATAAACTGCGATAGTGTATCCGATGAAACTTGGGAAAATCGTTGAACGACGTGACCAAGTTTTAATTACTTTTTTCTTTTCGTCATTTGCTTGAGCTTCAACTTTTTTCATCAAATGCTCATCGACGAAAGGTCCTTTTTTAAGACTACGTCCCATTTTGTAGTTTTCTCCTTTAAATTGAATGTACCACAGCGGCTTGCACTAAGAAGTGCTACCGAGTTGGCGGATGTTATGCGCTAAGCGACTAAATTATTTTTCGTTACGACGACGAACGATAAGTTTGTCAGATTTAGCTTTCTTGTTACGAGTTTTAAGACCAAGCGCAGGTTTACCCCATGGAGTAGATGGCGCTTTACGTCCAACTGGTGCTTTACCTTCACCACCACCGTGTGGGTGATCGTTAGGGTTCATTACAGAACCACGAACTGTTGGGCGAATACCTTTCCAGCGATTACGACCGGCTTTACCAAGGTTGATAAGTGATTGTTGTTCGTTACCTACAGTACCGATAGTTGCACGACAAGTACCAAGAATCATACGAACTTCGCCTGATTGAAGACGAACAAGTACGTATTTACCTTCTTGACCCAAAACTTGAGCAGAAGCACCAGCGGCACGGATAAGTTCAGCACCTTTACCTGGTTGAAGCTCAATGTTGTGGATAACTGTACCAACTGGGATGTTTGCAAGTGGAAGAGCGTTACCAATCTTGATATCCGCATCTGGACCCGAAACGATACGTTGACCTACTTCAAGACCTTTAGGTGCGACGATGTAAGCTTTAACCCCGTCAGTGTAGTGTACAAGAGCGATGTTTGCAGTACGGTTTGGATCATACTCAATTGTTTTAACAACTGCTTCAACGCCATCTTTGTTACGTTTGAAGTCAATCAAACGGTAGTGACGTTTGTGTCCGCCACCTTGGTGACGTACAGTGATACGACCGTTGTTGTTACGACCAGCTTTGTTCTTAAGAGAAACAAGCAATGATTTTTCAGGAGTGCTTGTAGTGATTTCTGCGAAATCCAAAGAAGTCATGTTACGACGGCCATTTGTCGTTGGTTTATAAACTTTAATACCCACGTTAATTTCTCCTTTGATTATTCAGCTTCAGCTGCAAACAACTCGATTGCTTTAGAATCAGCTGTAAGAGTGATGATAGCTTTTTTAGTTTTTGAAGTGAAACCAGTGTAACGTCCAACACGTTTTTGTTTTGGTTTAACAGTTACAGTGTTCACGCTAGCAACTTTAACACCTTCAAATGCAGCTTCAACTGCTTGTTTGATCAAGAGTTTGTGTGCACGTGTATCAACTTCGAAAGTGTATTTTCCTGCTTCAAGAGCAATCATAGATTTCTCAGTGATAACAGGTTTTTTGATTACGTCATACAAATTCATTATGCAAGAACCTCCTCGATTGATGAGATAGCTTCTTTAGTAACAAGAAGTTTATCTGCGTTTACGATGTCAAGTACACTTGCAGTTGCAGGAGTTGCAACAGTTACGTTTGCAAGGTTACGTGCTGAAAGTTCAGCAAATTTGTTTCCTTCTTCAACGATAACAAGTACTTTAGAATCGATGCTAAGAGCTGAAAGAACGTTTGCGAATTCAGCAGTTTTTGGAGCTGCAAATGAAAGAGCTTCAACTGCTACAAATTTATCTTCTGCAACTTTAGCTGAGTAAACAGATTTCAATGCAAGGCGACGAACTTTTTGTGGAAGTTTGTATCCGTAAGAACGTGGAGTTGGTCCGAAGACAACACCACCACCACGCCATTGTGGTGAGCGGATAGAACCTTGACGAGCACGTCCAGTCCCTTTTTGACGCCATGGTTTACGTCCACCACCTGATACTGCTGAACGGTTTTTAACCGCGTGAGTACCTTGGCGAAGGCTAGCACGTTGGCTGATTACGACATCAAATACTACTGATTCGTTTGGTTCGATACCGAAGATAGCGTCGTTAAGTTCAACTGTACTAACTTCTTTACCAGTTTGGTCAAATAGTTTTACGTTTGCCATTTTTAACTGATTTCTCCTTTCTTATTATTTAGCAGCTTTAACTGCTGATTTGATAGTGATAAGAGATTTCTTAGCACCTGGTACGTTACCTTTGATAAGGATAACGTTTTTCTCTGGGATAACTTGTACAACTTCAAGGTTTTGAATTGTCACACGGTTGCCACCCATACGTCCTGCCAAGTGTTTGTTTTTGAAAACACGGTTAGGCGCAACAGGTCCCATTGAACCTGGACGACGGTGGTAACGAGAACCGTGAGCCATAGGTCCGCGTGATTGACCATGGCGTTTAATAACACCTTGGAAACCTTTACCTTTTGAAGTACCAGTTACGTCAACAACATCTCCAGCTTCGAATGTGTCAACAGTGATTTCTGATCCAACTTCCAAGCCTTCAATGTTTTTGAATTCACGAATGAAGCGCTTAGGAGCTGTGTTAGCTTTCGCTACGTGGCCTTTGGCAGGTTTGTTGCTCAATACTTCACGTTTGTCGTCAAAACCAACTTGAACTGCTTCGTAACCGTCTGTTTCAACAGTTTTAACTTGAAGCACAACGTTTGGAGTAGCTTCGATGACAGTAACAGGGATAAATTCACCTGCTTCAGTGAAGATTTGAGTCATTCCCACTTTTTTCCCTAAGATTCCTTTTGTCATGAGAAAATATTTCCTTTACTTTAATGTATTTCAAAAAGTTTTTTATGAGCGTTTTTTATGCTCAAAAAAGTTTTTAACGAGCGTTTTTTATGCTCAATGAATCAATCTTTAAATTAAAGTTTGATTTCGACGTTCACACCACTTGGAAGATCAAGTTTCATCAAAGCGTCAACTGTTTTTTGAGTTGGGTTGATGATGTCGATGAGACGTTTGTGTGTACGCATTTCAAATTGTTCGCGAGAATCTTTATATTTGTGAGTCGCACGAATAATTGTGTAGAGACTACGTTCAGTTGGAAGTGGAACTGGTCCAGCAACTGTCGCACCAGTGCGAGTTGCAGTTTCTACGATTTTTTCAGCCGCTGTATCAAGCGTACGGTGTTCGTAAGCTTTCAAACGGATACGAATTTTTTTGTTTGCCATTTTTTCTCCTCTTTCGTCTATTTAAGATAATAGGCTAGCTCCTCAAGAAAACCAACACGGATTGCGTGGCAGTGCAACCAGGCGTGTCGCAACCTCTTGTATCATAGCTAAGCGCTGTATTTACAGCACCATAATATAATAACAAAAGACCCCACTCATTGCAAGGTTTTTTTAAAAATTTTTTCCTTTTTCTTTATTTTCTTTTTTGAGTAAACAAAAAATCCACCTTAGATGGATTTTTTATCAACTTTCTTGAGTGTAGTCGTACCCCATGTGTTCATAGGCTTTAACCGTTGCGACACGTCCTGTTCGTGTACGCATAATGAAACCTTTTTGGATTAGATAAGGTTCGTACATATCTTCTACTGTTTCTCGCTCTTCAGCAATATTAACTGATAAAGTACCTAAGCCAACGGGCCCTCCCCCATATATCTCAATCATAGTTCGGAGGATTTTTTGGTCAACGTAGTCTAACCCTTCATGATCTACATCAAGCATAGTCAATGCCTTATCTGCAATCTTATCGTCAATGATACCATCACCCATGATTTGAGCATAGTCTCGCACGCGCTTAAGTAGGCGGTTAGCAATACGTGGTGTTCCGCGACTACGACGCGCTAATTCCAACGCTGCCTCTGGTGTTATTGTCATTTCAAAGATTTCCGAAGTACGTTCTACAATCTCTGTCAAATCAGGTAACTCATAATATTCCATATGACCATTAATCCCAAAGCGAGCTCTCAAAGGATTTGACAACATACCTGCTCGTGTGGTCGCACCAACCAAAGTGAAGGGAGGCAGGTCTAGGTGAACACTACGACTTGTTTCACCTGCTCCAATCATGATATCGATATAGTAATCTTCCATAGCACTATAAAGAACTTCTTCCACTGCCATAGGCATACGATGGATCTCATCAATAAATAAGATGTCCCCCGGCTCCAAGTCATTAAGTATGGCAACTAAATCACCAGCCTTTTCAATTGCCGGCCCAGACGTTTGCTTCAAATTCACTCCCATCTCATTGGCTATTACAAACGCCATAGTCGTTTTACCCAAACCAGGTGGGCCAAACAAAAGGGTATGGTCTAGAGCCTCATCACGGAGTTTAGCTGCTTCTATAAAAATTTTTAATTGGTCCTTAACCTTATCTTGACCAATATATTCCTTAAAGTACTGAGGGCGAAGGGTACGTTCAACGTACTCTTCATCTCCTAGTAAGTCATTATCCAATATTCTTGCCATAGGCTTATTTTAGCACAAAACAAAAAACTGAGTCAAAATTTGTTCACAAAAAGAGAAGACAACCCTTGCCTTCTCTTTTTATTATTTGGATTATTTTTTACCACCTTTAACAGGTTTCTTATTTGCTTTCGCGATAGCCTCTTTGATTGTATTAGTATATAATTTAGCACCACGGTTAATAGAGTCACTATCAGAGCCAAAGTGAACCCCATCTGTACCATTCCAAATAGAAATATTTTCTTTAGCAATTTGATACCAATCAGCAACCGTCACAAAGTCATATTTCTTAGCCATCTCTAACTCATACTTACGTAACTGAACTAAAGATGCAGCTTCATTTCCAGACTTACTACCATTGTATGGTGTCACAAAGATAATACGGTGACCCTTAGGTAAATTCTTGATGATTTTATTAATAACACCTTTGTAATCATCAATCTCATTAACACCACCAGCAATAACAACATCCTTGGCAAGAGCGTTACTATCCGCATAATCTTTAAGTAAGTCATTGATTGTTGATAGATTACGGCTTACTACTGCATCTATAGCGACATTATCAATACTTGATTCAATCTGATCTTTCGACCTAAGAGCAACAGAGTCCCCTAGAATTGTCACTCCTTTATTCACACCAAATGAAGTAGCCTGACTGTTCTCCGCATTGGTACGCGTCAATTTCATCTTAGTTTGAGCTTGTGACAATCCGTTAGCTTCCAAGTCTTTCTCAAAGTTCCCAACAGCTGGTGCAAAGAGAGAAATGAGCACTGTAATTAAGGTGAGTCCACTGAAGACATAGAGCACAATATGTCGGTAAGGTGTCAAGTCCAAATCTATTCCAAAGATACTTGCCTTTCTTCCTGCAATAAATGGCTCTATTATATAGTAGGAAAGTGTTGCAAAAACAATTGACAGAATCGTTGTAAGAATGACTGCAATAATATTATTGGTCAATTGACTAAAGATAATATATAGCGGCCAATGGAACAAATAGACGCTGTAGCTGATTTCCGCTAAATAACTAATAACCGCAGGCTCTGATTTACCAGGTAACTTCTCATGGAGAATACGTGCAGAGTAAATCATGACAGCCGTAAACAAACTAGCCAAAACAAACCCAAATAGATAGGTAATACGTTCTTCAAAATGAAGGACTAAGCCCAACAATAAGAGCAGAGCAAAGCTACCAACCATATAAAGGACCGTCTTTTTAAGTTCCCATAGGCGAACATTTTTCTTAAACCTAGCAGTCGTCTCATGTACACCTGAAAGCGTCGCAAAAAGCGAACCTAAAAAGAAAGGATAAGCATGCGTAATTGAAGAAAAATACAAGCGAGAAAAACCATCAACAAAGAAAGCACTAACAAACATTGAGAGGAAACTTACCGTAAAGCAGGTAAGAGATACCATGAAAACTAGACCTCTAAATTGATTTTGATGCTTAACACGCTTTGCTAGGAACCAAAGTAAGGCACCCCAAAGAATATAATAATGAACCTCAATAGCTAGACTCCATGTGTGGAGGTAGATATGCTGGTTAAACTGATTCTCATAATTCCCACCAGTTAAAATTTCATAATAGTTAGTTACAAAACCAATAACAGAGGTAATCTGACGCCCGACGCCTGCAATAAAATCATTTCGAACCAAGAGTGCTAAAGGGGTACAGATAAGCACCATCAGTACAAGTGGTGGTACTATACGGTAAAAGCGTCGTCGCATAAAACCAAGATAATCAATGCGCTGCGTCCTAGCCACCTCATCAATCAAAAGTGACGTAATCAGATAGCCTGAAAAGGTAAAGAAAACATCAACACCAATGAATCCCCCAGGGAGAATGCTTGGGAAGAAATGATAGACAAGAACCAAAAAAAGCCCTGTCACACGAATATAAGAAAACCAGTTAATTCTCATCCTTTAAAAATCCCCTGTTTAAATTTTCCTTTGTAGATAGCCTTATTTTCAGTAGTCAATTTTCCTTGCCCATCTGCTTGACCAGATTTGAACTCACCTTCATAAGTCCAACCTTCGTGAGATTTAAAAGTTCCTTTACCATTAAAGGAACCATTTTTAAATCCACCCGTATAGGTATCACCATTATCATAAGTCAGAGTTCCTTGGCCGTTTAAACGATGGTTCTGCATCTGGCCTTTATAGGTAATTTTAGTCCCATCAATTTTAATAGAATGTTGCGTTTTTATAGTCACCAACAACAAGGACAGAGCACATAAAATAATAATCCCTACCGTGATACGCTCAAATCGATTACGATCAATATTTTTAAAATCAAAATTCTTTAGCTGTTTAAAATTCATTGTCTATCCTTAATCCACTGTAACCAGTCTTGGCAACCTGCAGTTACCAAATTGTATGTTTCTTCAAAATCACCTGTGTACCATGGGTCCGGAACCCCGCCGGGTCTAAAGAGCTTAATTTTATCGTCATAACGACCCGCAGATACTTGTAGAAGATCCTCAACATTTGACTCATCCATCCCCAAAATCAGATCAAAGAATTCAAAATCTGACCGACTTATCTGTTGTGAACTTTTGGAAGAATCAAAAGAAACTGCATATTGCCTTAAAATCTTTTGGGTTCCTTGGTGAACTGGATTTCCATGTTCCCAAGAAGAAGTTGCACGACTTTCGATATGCAAAGACCCATCCTGGTCAAGCGCTTTCATTACAAACTCCGCCATAGGGCTTCGACAAATATTTCCCAGACAAACAAACACAACCTTATTCATTACTCACCTCTTATCCAAAGCTCTTAGAAAATCTGCTCACTTATTCTCTTTGTTACAATTGTGAACATACTCCTAAATTATGAAAGTAGGTTCTCATTAATTTTCATTTAATCAAACCATATTATACCGAAAAACTAATTAAATAGAAAGACTTCTTTCCTAATACTATCGAAAAATTGACACGCGTTTTTTTCTAACAGTTATCAAGTCATATATGGCCTTATTCTGTTTACTGACTAAAGAAAAAAGAACCTAGTTTTCTAGATTCTTTGTCTTCATTATTAGATATTTGACCAAACACTCTCAAGAATGTTTGTTTGTTCACGTCCAGGTCCTACAGAGAAGGTAGAGATACGTACACCGACCAACTCACCAACACGACGAACATAATTACGGGCATTTTCAGGAAGCTCATCTAAACTACGGCAACCTGTAATATCCTCTTCCCAACCTGGCAATTCTTCATAAATTGGTTTACAACGTTTCAATTGCTCAAGGCTAGCTGGATAGTAATCAATGCGCTCACCATCAAGATCGTAGGCTACACAAATTTTCACAGTATCAAAACCTGAAAGAACGTCGATACAGTTCAAGCTAAGGTTTGTAATCCCTGATACACGACGGCTATGACGCATTACTACTGAGTCAAACCATCCTACACGACGTGGACGTCCAGTTGTTGTTCCATATTCATGACCAACTTCACGGATACGTTCACCCACTTCATCAAATAACTCAGTTGGGAAAGGACCATCACCAACACGACTCGTATAGGCCTTACATACACCCACAACCTTATTAATTTTAGAAGGTCCAACACCAGAACCAATTGTAACACCACCCGCAACTGGGTTTGATGACGTTACAAATGGGTAAGTACCTTGGTCAATATCAAGCATAACTCCTTGAGCCCCTTCAAAGAGGACACGTTTACCGGCATCAAGAGCATCATTCAAGATAACAGATGTATCTGTGACGTATTGTTTTATTTGTTGTCCGTAAGCGTAGTATTCTTCGAAAATCTCATCGAATGATAACTCTTCAGACTCATACATCTTACTGAAAAGACGATTTTTCTCAGCCAAGTTTGTCTTCAAGCGACTAGCAAAGATTTCTTTGTCCAAAAGATCGGCAATACGGATACCTACACGCGCAGCCTTATCCATATAGGCAGGACCAATACCTTTGTTAGTTGTACCAATCTTATTATCACCTTTAGCAGCTTCTTGCAGTTGATCAAGTTTAATGTGGTACGGCAAGATAACGTGCGCACGGTCAGAAATACGAAGGCTCTCTGTTGACACACCTTCGGCATGAAGATATTCCAACTCTTTGACAAGTGATTTAGGATTGACCACTACACCGTTCCCGATAACAGAGATTTTCTCTGGGAAGAAAATACCTGATGGAATCAAGTGCAATTTAAATTTCTTACCATCGATAACAATCGTGTGACCTGCATTGTCTCCACCTTGATAACGTGCGATCACTTCGGCATCTTGACTTAGGAAATCTGTAATTTTCCCTTTACCTTCATCACCCCACTGGGTACCCACAACAACTACTGATGTCATATTATTTTGATAACGGACAGCTCCATCTTTTCGAGACTGCCTCCACCTTTCTTGAAAAACTTCACGGTGGGAATTTCACCCACAAGTTTTGCGTTACATTTTATTATATCAGAAAAGAGACTAATTGTTCAACGATGAAAGCGTTTATATCAAAATATTCTGACAGTTACAACCAAGATTGCAACTAATTTTTTACTATATATTTTTAATCTCACATCTTATGTAGAGCTACCAACTATTTTATGACTAAATTATTATAGCAGTTATTTAACCTTCTTCATAATATAATCGTTTAACTGCTTTTGATTCTTTAAAACTATTGTTTTGTCAGGATACTTTTTTACAGCAACTTTAAATTTCGTTACATTCTTTTGTGAATGTCCATCTAATAGAATCCATTTCACAAATTCGAAATCGAATTTTTCATTGCAATTTTCCGCCATGCTAGGACGCGTCCGCCCCTTGTATTTTAAATATCTCCTAAAAGCCCGATAGAGACAATTAACTCTATTAAAGTTGAAATATATAATACAGTCAGCTTCTCTCATACGCTCTTCATAAAGACAGGCCGAGTAATTCCCTTCAATAATCCAATCCTTTTGTAACATAAATTTTGAAATATCATCAGTCATTTCATTAACTGTCCGCTCTTTCCAGTTTGATGTGAAATGAATTTTATCTAAATGAAGCACCTCACAATTGTAGTGTTGACCTAGAAAACTTGCCAAAGTCGACTTTCCAGAACTACTATAGCCAATGATTGCAATTTTCAACTCATGTCTCCTTTTTCAATTCTGTTTCTTGACTATTATCATAACACAAAGCATATATTTAGAAGAAATTATCATTGGGAACAACTCTCGTTTAGACAAACAAGCACGTAAAGTTCTGTTTAAAGTGAGTTCTTTCTTAGAAAAATAAAAAAGAGACCTACAATCAAGTCTCTTTTCGATATTAAGCTGCCCCCTACATGGATTTGTAAGAACTTTTCATATTGAAAATAAACAAAAATGTTGAAATATAGCTGATTTTAGGGAAATACTTTTAGGTGTTTTCAATGTCAGGATTTAAAAATGGGGCAAAAGTGGGGCAAAAACGAATGACTCGTATTTGGTTTGAAAACCTATAATACCTAATGATTATGCTATTCTAGATATATAGTTTTGTTATAAATAAATGTCAGTGCGAGATCAAATTGGAGGATAAAATGGAAAAACAAATTAATGAAAAAAAAGCCTTGGTTCCCAAAGCTTTTTAATCTTATAAACTCATTAAAATAACTCCCAGTTAGATTTGGAATATTTTTTATTCTGTGTCATATAAAAATAAATAGAATGAATAGCTATAGCTAGAGCTAAAATGGTTGTAATACTTACTACTATTATAGGATTAGAAGCAAAGATTAAAGAGAGAATCAAGGCAGCCAGATAGAGTGTAGCTTGGACACAGTAGTAACTTTTCGAATAGCGAAGATAGTGTTTGTTATAGGGCCCATTTGCTAGGACAGCAGCTTGGAAGAGGCCAATTCCGATATAAAAGAAGCTGGTTGCAAAGAGAAGATTAGCTTCAGGATTCAGAAGAAAACTCATCGAAACGGTCATCATAAGAATTCCAATAAAAATAGGATAGTGACTGTAAATTAGAAATAGTCCCTTTTGATTAGATTCTTCATCAATAGCATGGTCGAATTGACCAAAATAAAACAAGAACAGAGAAATCATAATAATGAAATAAAGAACCGAATAAATCGAGAAATTCTCGATTGTAAAGAAGTTAGCTAGCTCCATAATCATCTCTCCAAACGTAATAATGACAAGAAGGGAGATGCGCTCGATTAAATGGGGGAGAACTATCTGGAAATGATCATCTTTACTAATCGAGGTAATTGGCGTAATAAATGTTAGCAGAATACTAGCATAAAGGATATAGACTCCAATGTAAATAGGAAGAAGAGCTGCTAGATAGATTTCTAAACTTCGTAGACCTGTTATCCATAGAAAACCTTTGATACTTTCCCTATGAACATTATCGGTTGATTTTTTAAAAAACTCAACCAAATATTGAAAAAATAAGGTAAGTGTTAATGTACCAATAGCCCAACAGACATAATGAAAATATTGTTGCCAATCAGATCCAATCATATTGGCTATAAAGAGTAAAAGTCCCATTTGATAAACATGATTACCATGTTAAATAAAGAGTTCTTTCCATAGCGATTGGTATAAACGGTTTGAATCATCCATGAATCAGTGAGAAGCAAGACAGCCATGTGTGTGGACAAGGGCAAAGGACGAGCCTGACGGGAAGTCAGGCGAAGTCCCGAAGACTGCCGTCCAGACAATTTCTAGCCAAGCAAAAGCTGGCTATTCTAACAGCCAGCAAAAAGGGACACTTAGGACAACGTCCAAAGAACGACGGAACGAGCAAACGTTGATTTGACAGTGTTTCTGAGACCTAAAAAATCTAAAAGAAGGGAGGACAATTTTGTTGGTTTCTATACAAGATTTAAGAAGCATTCAAGAACGATGTGAAATAGGAGAATTAGTACAGAGGTTAGATGTCAGTATTGATAGATTAACGGTTATCTGGGATACAGACACTGGTTCCCTAAGACGAATTTTCAAAAATCTGAAACAGGCAATAAGTACAAAAGTTGACTCATTTGAAATATATGATAATGTTCGAGATGATGTCTTTACTTTAGCTAAAGTTTTTAATGAGTATGATTCGATCAATATTATATTTTTTCAATTATCCACTTATGGAGGTGAACAATTAATTCGAATTGATTTCAATCCTAATACTTTAAAAGAATTTGATGGAATGAAAGTATGGAGGCAATTAATGTATTTTGCCAGATTGAATTCATTGATGGTACGTTTGTCTCGTTTTGATTTAGCATTTGACATTTTCAACAGGCCTGATATCGTTAATTTGCAACATATTAAAGGTGGTGTTACCCATAAGGTCTTCTATGGTCGAGGGGGCGAATTAGAGACGAAATATTGGGGTTCTAACGGTAGTAATGTACAAGTTAGGTTATATGATAAGAATAAAGAAATCATTGCTCACAAGCGCGAAGAGAAGCTAGATTTGGCTGTAAATCCGTTTTGGTGGAGACTGGAGTTCCAACTCAGAACCAAAGCGATTGGTGAGGAGATGGTCCAAGATATTATGAATCGACTTGATAATTTCGGATTTTATAAGCTAGAACATATTCGAGTAGAGCAAAGAGCATTTACAATTATCTTTCTCAACAATCCTGAACTGTTATCATTGGCTTTTCCAAATTTAAAATCAGACAGCATCAAAAAGAAAAAAACAAGAGTCCGCAAACTATTGAGAGAAGAAACGAACCAATTTGCGGAAGAATTAAAAGAAGTATTAATACAGAATCTCCCTAAATTAAATACAGAATTACAACTACTTGTAGGTGAGTTTCTGAATTTAGAAAATAAATAAGGAGGATAACTATGGACAATAATTTAATTAGTAACAAAGAATTAATTGAAATGGGCTATCGCCCTCATACAGCGAATGATATCATTCATCAGGCAAGAGAATTACTTGTATCACGAGGCTATACATTTTATAATCGCAAACGTTTGATGGTTGTTCCAAAAAGTGTTGTAAATGAGATTCTAGGAACAGAGGTGGCGTAATATGGCAAGTGTTCGTTATCGAAAGCGAGGAGATAGCAACTTATGGACCTATGAAATTCGTAACGAAGGAAAGACTGTTGCTCATAATAGCGGTTTTAAAACAAAAAAGCTTGCAGAGTCAGAAGCTGAACCGATTCTGCAAGAACTTCGTTTAGGGAAAAGAATTTCTAGAGATATTTCTCTTGTAGATCTATATCAAGAATGGCTTGAACTAAAAATTCTACCGAGTAGCAGGTCGGAAGAGACAAAGAAAAAATATCTTCTCCGTAAAAACACAATTGAAAGATTATTTGGAAATAAAAAAGTCACTCAAATTCGTGCGAGTGAATACCAAAGAATAATGAATAAGTATGGGCAAACAGTTGGTAGAAATTTTCTTGGTAGATTGAATACTGGAATCCATCAGAGCATCCAAATGGCAATTGCCGACAAAGTTCTAATAGATGATTTTACACAACATGTCGAGTTATTTTCATCCAAAGAACAACAGATGACCGAAGAGAAATATTTGCATACAGAAAAGGACTATCTGGATTTACTTTTAGCAGTAAAGAGAAAATTTGATTACCAACGATCAATTGTTCCTTATATCGTCTATTTTCTATTAAAAACAGGGATGAGGTTTGGAGAGTTAATAGCGTTAACTTGGAATGAAGTTGACTTTGACAGAGGACTGTTAAAAACATATAGAAGGTTTAATACCCTTTCTCATAAATTTGTCCCTCCAAAAAACAAAACGTCTATTCGTATGGTACCGATAGACGAAGAATGTATTAAGATATTACAAGTCCTAAAAATTGAACAAGAGAAGGCTAATAAAGAGCTAGGTATCAAGAACAGGTATAAAATGATTTTTCAGCATTATGGATATATTCATATGGTACCAGATATTGCTAGTGTCAATAAAGCTTTGAGTGTTCTTTTAAATGAATTAGATATTTATCCAATTATCACGACAAAAGGAGCACGTCATACCTATGGAAGTTACCTCTGGCACAAAGGATTTGACCTTGGGGTTATTGCAAAAATTCTAGGGCATAGAGATATTTCAATGTTAGTAGAAGTATATGGACACACTTTAGAGGAGAAAATTTTTGAGGAATTTAATCAAATCAAAGATGTCTGGAAAGATTGCTCATAAAAAAATATGGGGCAAATGATGGGGCAAATCAGTTATAGACAAGCAAAAAAGCCTTTTAAATCAAGGCTTTTTCTTCTGTATTTCTATGCCCCCTACAGGGCTCGAACCTGTGACCCATGGATTAAGAGTCCACTGCTCTACCAACTGAGCTAAGGAGGCTGGATGCTGTATTGGTACCGATGATCCACGGTTTGTATTGAACCCGCGACGTAAAAAGCAGGTGGGCGACTCGCTACTAACTTCAGTTGCTTCTGGGTGAGCCAGCCTGCACACTGTTAATAGACCTCTGTCTCCCGATAATACAAAAATTAGTCGGTCAACACTTATATGTGGATTCGTATACCACAGCAATTTCTATGTTCTTATAATACCACTTTTGAAAATTATTGCAAGAGGAAAAATCAATTTTTTTGCAATCGTTTTCGTTGATTCCTCTCGTATTACCTAGATAACTTATCGATCCGTTCTTTATTAGCTCCAAGAGCTCTTTCATATTTCCCGGTTTCATTGGGTTGGAAATAATTCACACCTCTTAATTTATCCGGAAGATATTGTTGTTTAACCCACTTTTCAGGATAAGCATGAGGATACTTGTAATCTTGTGCATTGCCCAGTTCCTTGCTTCCAGCATAGTGTCCATCTCTCAAATGACGAGGAATCGGTAAATTTCCTGATTTTCTAAGGTCTGCCAAGGCAGCATCCATAGCCATATAAGCCGAGTTTGACTTAGGAGATAAAGCTAAGTCAACAACTACATTGGCTATCAAAATACGAGCCTCTGGAAAACCTACTTTCTGTGCAGCTTCCAAAGCTGTAACCGTGTGAACTTGCGCATCAGGATTAGCTAAACCAATATCCTCGTATGCAATCACAGTCAAGCGTCGTGCTAGACTAGGGAGATCTCCTGCTTCAACTAAACGTGCTGCATAATGAAGACTGGCATTAACATCAGAGCCTCGAATAGATTTTTGCAAAGCAGAAAGCACATCATAGTGTCCATCACCGTCTTTATCCATGGTGATATAGCTACGTTGTAAACTATTTTCCACTGTATCTAAAGTAATATGACGAAATCCATCTTCTGAAGCTGGCGTCGACATGACAGCTAAGTCTAAGGAATTATAAGCCGAACGTAAATCACCATTAGTAGCCGTAGCAATAAAATCTAGAGCATCTTCATCTAACTGGACATCAAAGTCAAAGCCACGCTCCTTATCCTCTAGAACTCCTAGAATAGCTTCCTTAATATCCTCGTTAGAGAGTGGTTCCAATTCAAATATTTGTACACGACTACGGATGGCTGGTGTGACAGAAAAAAACGGATTTTCCGTTGTAGCCCCAATCATGATAATATTACCATTCTCTAAGAGTGGTAATAAAAAGTCTTGTTTAGCTTTATCCAAACGATGAATCTCATCTAGAAGCAGAACTAAGCTACCTGAAAATTTAGCCTCTTCCGCAATTTCCTGTAGGCGTTTCTTGCTATCAACAGTAGCATTAAAGGTTCTAAAAGCAAATTTTGTTGTTCCTGCAATAGCACTAGCTATTGAGGTCTTCCCGATTCCTGGTGGCCCGTAGAGAATCATTGACGACAGCATATTTGCTTCTACCATACGGCAAATAATTTTACCTTCACCAACTAAATGCTTCTGACCAATCACCTCTGAAATTGTACGTGGACGCATGCGTAGAGCAAGATTATCTGGCATCTTCTCTCCTTTTTTAACTGATTTTTTCTTATTATAATAAGCATATACTATTTTGTTACAAAAAGAAATTATAAATAGTTCTTGTCAAACCTAAATTCTTATGATAGAATGTTTTGGTATGTGGTGCTAGCACATCCGTAATAAATTCTACCTAGGAGGAAAACACGAAATGGCTAAAGTATGTTACTTTACAGGACGTAAAACTGTTTCTGGAAACAACCGTTCACACGCTATGAACAAAACTAAACGTGCCGTTAAACCTAACCTTCAAAAAGTTACTATCCTTGTTGATGGTAAACCTAAAAAAGTTTGGGCTTCAGCTCGTGCGCTTAAATCTGGTAAAGTTGAACGCGTTTAATCTTATTGGATATAGAGAGATGACTTTAGTCATCTCTTTTTTTGTTCATCGTCTTTCCCTTTTGGCTATACTTATGTTATAATAAAGAACTAACAGATAATTCTTATAGAAAGAAGGTGTCAGTATGGGATTTACAGATGAAACTGTTCGTTTCAACCTAGACGACGGTAGCAAAGATGAAATCAGTAATACTTTGACAAATGTCTACCGTTCGTTGGCTGAGAAAGGTTATAATCCTATCAACCAAATCGTCGGTTATGTTCTGAGCGGTGACCCTGCTTATGTTCCGCGTTATAATGACGCCCGTAACCAGATTCGTAAATACGAACGTGATGAAATCGTTGAAGAACTCGTTCGCTATTATCTTAAAGGAAATGGAATTGACCTCTAATGCGAGTAATGGGACTTGATGTTGGCTCAAAAACAGTAGGAGTTGCGATTAGTGATCCCCTCGGTTTTACAGCCCAAGGCGTTGAAATTATCAAAATTGACGAGGAGGCTGAAGAGTTTGGTTTTGACCGACTAGGCGAGCTCGTTAAAGAATATAAGATAGAAAAATTTGTTGTTGGTCTTCCTAAAAATATGAATAACACTGAAGGACCGCGTGTTGAAGCAAGCAAAGCTTATGGAGACAAAATCAAGGAAATCTTTGGAATTCCTGTAGATTACCAAGATGAGCGCTTGACAACTGTTCAAGCCGAGCGTATGTTAGTTGAACAAGCAGATGTCAGCCGTGGTAAACGTAAAAAAGTTATTGATAAATTAGCTGCCCAACTTATTCTACAAAACTACCTCGATCGAATGTTTTAAGAAAGTGTAATAGAGACCTAATAGCCATACGAAAATCTAGTAAACTACCAAGCAAATATACTAGATTTTCATCACTATTCAGCGCTCTCTTCAAAAAGGAGAACAATATGTCACACAATCACGACCACAACCATGATCATGAAGTCATCACTTTAGTAGACGAACAAGGAAATGAAACACTTTTTGAAATCTTGTTGACTATTGATGGACGCGAAGAATTTGGTAAAAACTATGTTCTTTTGGTACCAGCTGGTGCTGAAGAAGATGCTAACGGAGAAATTGAAATCCAAGCATACTCATTCACTGAAAATGAAGACGGTACTGAAGGCGACCTTCAACCAATCCCTGAAGATTCAGATGCTGAATGGGATATGATTGAAGAAGTTTTCAATAGCTTTATCGACGAAAACTAATAAATAAGCAATGCCATAGGTAAAGAAATGACTTGTTAAAAAGAGATTGGGATATTGTATCTCAGTCTCTTTTTTAGATAATTTTTTCTTAAATGTAAGAAATTAGAGGAAAATTGACTAAATGGTATTATCTGATATACTTTAAATAAGACAATTAGGGGATAAGACCCTTTTATTTATAACTTTCCAAATGTCAACAAAGGAGTTTAATTGTGAGTCCATACAACAAAGACAATATTTTAGATTCAAGTGGCTACCAAGGTTATCATCGAAGCCACCATCGATCTCATACACAAGATAAGCAATCCGAAAAGATTGAAGTGACAATTCAGGGACATACAGACGATTCTAATTCTTCTCAAACAGAGAAAAAAACTAAGATTTCAATTTCACGGAAGCATAAAGGTCATATTCTGATTCTCAGTTTGATTTTGAGTATTTTTAGTATATCAGTTCCCTACTTTACAGACTTTTCCAATAATATACAGTCTCAAAACCTTTACATTGCAAAAATGTTTGCCAATGGTAGCTTACCTTACTCTGACTTTTTTGCGACAGGTGGGTTCTTTTATTACTTCCTAGTTTCTCTGGCTTTCCGTTTAGGATCAACTCTTTGGCTAATTCCTATACAAACCCTTACCTACTATCTTTCTGGTACTTACCTTTACAAGACTGTCATGCACATGACAAGTAATAAGGAGATTGCCACTCTAATTAGTATCATTTTCTTTATAATTAACGGCACATTTGGTTTTGGTGGTCTCTACCCTATCCAATTTGCCATGCCTTTTGTCCTAGGTGCCATCTTCTTCTTAACTCGTTACTTTGCGGGTCACAGTCGTGATGAAGCCTTTATTCTTTACGGCTTCGCTGGCACTGCGGGAGCTCTTTTTGAAGCTCGAACTCTTATTTTCTGGATATTGTCACTTGTGACAATCTTCGTTTACAATCTTGTCAACAAACACTTTGCTCGTGGTTTTTATCAAGTTCTTTGTATTATTTTTGGTAACATTCTAGTATTGTATCTATGTCTTTACTTTATCCTAAATTTACAAATTACATCAGACTATGTTAACCAAGTTTTGGTTTACAACTTTACACAACTCGCTGTAGAAAAAAATAACTTTCTACTCACGTTAGCTTACCAAAGTTTTGCTGTTATCGGCTCTGGATTACTTATTGGTGCACTTACTACAAGCAACCACCTTATGGGCGATGCTAAAGATAAGAGTATCAAGTGGGTACTACTCCTTAGTTTTATCTTTACAGTGGTTTACAGCTTGTTCTCTCAAAGTTTTGGACTTTACAGTATTCTCAACATCGTACCTTATGGTCTAGTCTTGACAGCACTTTCTTTAGATGATGCTATTAAAAAAAGAGCGAAGCGAACCTCTCACCGACGTCGTAATGCTAACCAAATCCACACGCTAAAAGTTTTTGGTATCTTCCTTAGCCGTAATTATTTCTTACCTATAATAGTTTTTGCATTTGCCTTTGCTATGCCAATCATCATGTTCCTATTTAATTTAGGAAATAATGCTGAACGTAGCACTGTCGCAAATTACCTCGCTAAAAATACCAAGAAAGATGAAACTATTTACGTTTATGATTCATCAGCAAAAATTTATTTGAAAAGTAATCGTAAATCAGCTTCACCATTTGTTCTTCCAGAACTTAACACAGCTAAATCAAGTCATCAAAAGGCTCTTTTAGACACTCTTATTCAGGACTCTGCACAATATATCGTTGTCCAGCAAGATACGCAATTGCCTTCTGAGGTTAAATCGACACTTTCAAAAAACTATAAAAAAGCCCCTGTAAAAGGCGTTGAACGATATACTGTTTACGTCCTAAAATAGGTCGAAAAATCAATATATAGTGGTTGGAATAAAAATATACCACAATATATTGATTTTTTTTTGCCTAGTGCTATAATTAGTAACGAGGTGATTTTTAGATGATTACATTAGAAAAAGAAAAGGTTACAATCAACCCTGATATCAAAGTCATCAAACGCGATGGTCGTATGGTTGTCTTTGATTCAAGTAAAATATATGAAGCTATTCTCAAAGCAAGTGAGGCTATTACACCTATCACACCAATAATTGAGACTAAATTGGAGGGAATTGCCACCCGTATTGTGGCCGAAATCAATGATCGATTCTCTCACAATATCAAAATATACGAAATTCAGAGTATCGTAGAGCATGAGTTACTCGAAGCTAACGAATACGCTATTGCTCAAGAATACATTAACTACCGTACCAAACGTGATTTTGAGCGTTCTCAGGCTACTGATATCAATTTCACCATTAACAAGCTGGTTAATAAAGATCAGGCTGTTGTTCATGAAAATGCTAATAAGGATAGTGATTTATACAATACACAACGTGATTTAACCGCAGGTATTGTTGGAAAATCTGTTGGACTTAAGATGCTTCCTCCACATGTAGCAAATGCTCATCAAAAGGGAGATATCCATTTCCACGATTTAGACTACAGCCCTTACACGCCTATGACAAACTGTTGTTTGATTGACTTCAAAAGTATGTTGGCAAATGGTTTTAAAATCGGTAACGCTGAAGTAGAAAGTCCCAAATCCATTCAAACTGCAACAGCACAAATTTCACAAATCATCGCAAATGTTGCCTCTAGTCAGTATGGTGGATGTACAGCAGACCGCATCGATGAGTTCTTAGCGTCTTATGCAGAACTCAACTACAAGAAACATTTAGCAGATGCTAAAGAATGGGTGACTGAGGAAAAACAGGAAGACTATGCTCGTGCTAAAACGCGTAAAGATATTTATGATGCTATGCAATCTCTTGAGTACGAGATAAATACACTTTTCACCTCAAATGGTCAAACACCATTCACCTCTCTCGGTTTTGGTTTGGGAACAAACTGGTTTGAGCGTGAAATCCAAAAAGCCATCCTACAAGTTCGTATTTTAGGACTTGGCTCCGAACACCGTACAGCCATTTTCCCTAAACTCATCTTCACCCTAAAGCGCGGACTTAACTTGGAACCTAATTCACCTAACTACGACATTAAACAGCTAGCACTTGAATGTGCTACTAAGCGTATGTATCCAGATATCCTATCATATGACAAAATCATTGAATTGACAGGTTCCTTCAAAGCCCCTATGGGATGTCGTTCCTTCCTTCAGGGTTGGAAAGATCAAAATGGCGTTGAAGTTAATTCTGGACGAATGAATCTTGGCGTAGTCACCCTTAATCTTCCTAGAATTGCCCTAGAGTCTAAAGGAGACCAGGATAAATTTTGGGAAATTTTTGAAGAAAGAATAGGAATTGCTAAAGATGCTCTTGTTTACCGAGTTGAACGGGTAAAAGAAGCTACACCTGCCAATGCACCTATTCTTTATCAGTATGGTGCATTCGGTCAACGACTTGGCAAGTTCGACAATGTAGATCAACTCTTTAAACATCGTCGTGCAACCGTATCACTTGGTTATATTGGGCTTTATGAAGTAGCATCTGTTTTTTATGGTAGTGACTGGGAGACAGATCTAGAAGCCAAGGCATTTACTTTAAATATCGTAAAAGCTATGAAAAATGCTTGTGAAAGTTGGTCTGACGAATATGATTATCATTTCTCTGTTTATTCAACACCATCAGAAAGTTTGACTGATCGCTTCTGTCGTTTGGATACTGAAAAATTCGGTGTCGTGACTGATATCACAGATAAAGAATATTACACCAACTCTTTCCACTACGATGTTCGTAAAAATCCAACACCATTTGAAAAATTAGAATTCGAAAAAGCTTACCCAGAAGCTGGCGCAACTGGTGGATTCATCCATTATTGTGAATATCCAGTCCTCCAGCAAAACCCTAAAGCACTCGAAGCTGTCTGGGACTTTGCTTATGACCGTGTCGGTTATCTTGGAACGAATACTCCAATAGATAAATGCTACAAGTGTGACTTTGAAGGGGACTTCACCCCAACAGAACGTGGATTCATGTGCCCTAACTGTGGCAACACAGATCCAAAAACAGTTGATGTCGTCAAACGCACATGTGGTTATTTAGGAAATCCACAGGCTCGCCCTATGGTTAAAGGACGCCACAAAGAAATCTCTGCCCGTGTGAAACATATGAATGGTTCAACCATAAAATATGAAGGTAAACACCTTTAATAAGACCTAGAATACATTATAATAAACTAGAAGCAGCTGGATGATACCTTCCAACTGCTTTGCTTATTTCATTTTTAGAAAGGAATATAATGGGAAAATATCAATTAGATTATAAAGGTATGCAACAAGTGGAACGTTACCACGAAAAAAATGCAACCGTCAAAAACGATAAAAAAGCACGTGTCCAAGCCCTTTTGAAAAAAGCTGGAAAGAAGAAATAATATGATCTTACGCCGACCAAGTCACACAGATAAAGAAGCTATCTTAGATATGATGACTGAATTTGAAAGGGAGAAATCTTCCCATGATGGTGGATTTTGGAACCCCGACAATTTTGTTTATGAAGAGTGGCTAGAAGAAAATCTTCAAGCGGAAGCGGGACTAAATATTCCTGAAAACTGGGTTCCTGCTATCCAGCTGGTTAGTTTTGACGAAGCAGGCCATGCTCTTGGCTTTCTCAACCTTCGTCTCCGATTAAATGACTACTTACTAGAAAAAGGGGGCCATATCGGCTACTCTATCCGTCCATCCGAACGAGGAAAGGGTTATGCGAAAGAATCTCTCCGTCAAGGCTTACAAATAGCTAAAGAAAAGAATATTCATCGTGTTCTGGTCACTTGTAGTATCAAGAATCCTGCTAGCCGAGTTGTTATATTAGCCAACGGTGGTCAGTTGGAGGACATTCGCCATGAAACTGAGCGCTATTGGATAGATTTGGAGTAGAATCATGACATGGAATACACCAAAGCCACAGGAATGGAAGTCTGAAGAACTTAGCCTAGGACGCATTATTGACTACAAAGCTTTTAATTTCGTTGATGGTGAAGGCGTACGTAACTCCCTTTACGTATCTGGTTGCATGTTTCACTGTAAGGGATGCTATAACGCTGCCACCTGGTCCTTTAAGGCAGGAATTCCCTATACTAAAGAACTTGAAGAACAAATCATGAGGGATCTAGCTCAACCTTACGTGCAAGGTCTCACGCTACTTGGTGGTGAACCCTTCCTAAACACAGGAATTCTCATTCCCCTAGTCAAACGCATTCATAAGGAACTACCCGAAAAAGACATTTGGTCTTGGACTGGTTATACTTGGGAAGAGCTAATGCTTGAAACTCCTGATAAGCTAGAACTTCTTCATCTCGTTGACATTCTTGTAGATGGACGTTTTGACATTACTAAGAAGAACCTTATGCTCCAGTTTCGAGGATCATCTAATCAACGTATTATTGATGTCAAAAAATCTCTTGATCAAGGAAAGGTTGTTATCTGGGACAAGTTGAATGACGGTCAAAACAACTATGAGCAAGTCGATCGTAAAGACATGATATAAAAAAGTCTGAGTTTGTAACTCAGGCTTTTTTAACTTTCTTTACAAAAACCAATTCACTATCAGAAGATAAATCCTTACGATAGTAGAACTCATCAAAGGATAATTCTCGTAAGGCATCTATGGTTCGACAATTTTCCTTCATTACAGCTGTCAAAAAGGCTCCTCTAGCCTTTTTAGAAATCGTTGAATGTGTCTTAAGAAGGCCATTACGGTCTTCCATAAAACTAACTGTGAATAACTGCTTACGAAGACTTGGACTAAAGACATCTTCAAATTCATTTGAAAGTAAGGAAACAACTGAAACTTGACTTTCTTCTAAGAATTTATCATATTCAGAACGCCAGTAGTTTTTTAAGGACTGACCATTAACCTTAACCTTGGTATGAAAATCATGACGATGTTCCTGAATTGAATAAAAAGCTGGAATAATCCCATAAAAAGAAGATGTTATAAACACCTGTTGGCTTAAGAAATCTTTTTCACATGTGGATAAGTCACTACGTTTAATATGGCGATACATCAAGCCATTAAAAAGCTCTATTGCAGGATAGCTCCTTGCTTCTCCAGACAAAATTCTATCCCAGCGCTGCTTTTCTTTGCGAGCCTGCTCAGGTTTAATGTTATAAACTGTGGATAAGTCATCTGTGGATAATTTTGCCATTTCTGTTAGAATAGCTACACTCTTTTCAGATAGTTTTTGGGATGGAACTTCCTTATTGGGTTTCATTTCTTTTGCGGTTGGAATTAAAAATCTAATCATACTGATATTGTAAAGTCAAGCAAGCATTTCGTCAAGAATTCTATCCAACAAAAAAGAAGCTAACGTTCGTCAACTTTCTTTTTTTGTTAGTCATCTAAATCAACAAAACGACCTAGAATATGTACATTTTCTGCAATGGAGACAAAGGCTTTAGGGTCTGCTTTTCTCATATAATGCTTGAAGTCAGTATACTCTTCACGCGTAATAATCGCCAATAATACGGCTTTCTTTTCGTGATTATATGTTCCTTCCGCATCATTAATCAACGTTACTCCACGGTGGAGTTTCTTCTGGATCATTCGTACAACTGGATCTGGATTACTTGTAACAATCATTGCCTGCATTTTCTTCTGTTTAGTGAAAATCGCATCCGTTACTCGGCTTGAGACAAAAATTGTCACCATTGAATAAAGGGCATATTTCCAACCAAAAAGTATACCTGCAAAAATCATGATAATTCCGTTGACAATCAAGGAGATATTCCCAACATCACGACCCGTTTTCTTACGAATAGTAAGACTGACGATATCTGTTCCTCCACTAGAGATACGTGATTTTAGACCGAAACCAATCCCTGTTCCCATGACCAGACCACCAAAAATAGCATTAATCAATGGATCCTCCGTTAAGGTCACATGAGGCATCGCCTGAATAAAAAGGGAGCTCATTGTTACCGTAATGAAGGTGAAGATGGTAAATTTGTGGCCAATCTTATACCAAGCTAAAATCAAAAGTGGAATATTAATCGCATAGAAAGTCAATGATACTGGTATCTCAAACCCCAAAGTTCTAACACTCAATGCCGATAAAACCTGTGCCAAACCTGTTGCTCCACTGGAGTAAACATGTCCAGGTTGAAAAAAGAAATTAACGGCGATTGACGATAAGAGCCCGTAAAGTAAAGAAGCTGAGACTTTTTCAGTATATTTTTCACGGGAAATACTACGTGCAGCCTGCAAAATACCCATTTTCTTCGCAGACTTTTTCGCTACAAATTTAACATGTTTATGAAGAGGTGCTTTATTCATTTTCTAAATCTACATGAAGGGCAAGTTCTTCCAACTGTTTATCAGCCACAAGACTTGGAGCCTGAGTCATAGGATCTGATGCCTTATTATTTTTAGGGAAGGCAATCACTTCACGGATATTATCTTTACCTGCAAGAAGCATGACGAAGCGGTCGAGACCGATAGCCAAACCACCATGTGGTGGGAAACCATAGTCCATGGCTTCAAGAAGGAATCCAAATTGCTCATAGGCTGATTCTTCAGAGAAACCAAGGGCTTTCAACATACGTTCCTGTAGGTCTTTATGATTGATACGTAGACTACCCCCACCAAGCTCATAACCATTCAAGACAATATCATAAGCTACAGCACGTACCTTGGAAAGATCCCCTTCAAGCTCTGCTGCAGAATCTTCTGTTGGCAAAGTAAATGGGTGGTGAGCAGACATATAGCGTCCTTCTTCTTCAGACCACTCAAACATTGGCCAATCAACAACCCAAAGGAAGTTGAATTTAGTGTTGTCAATCATGTCAAGTTCTTTAGCAATTTGATTACGCAAAGCACCTAGTGTGTTGTTAGCGATTTCATGTGTATCTGCTACAAAAAGAACTAGATCATTCTCTTCAAGGTGTAAAGTATCTGTCAACTTATCTTCAATACTTGTCAAGAATTTAGCAACTGGACCTGCTAGAGCACCGTCAGTCATCTTAACCCAAGCAAGACCCTTAGCGCCAAATTGTTTGGCAAACTCTGTCAACTTGTCAATACTTTTACGTGAGTATTTGTCTGCATTTCCTTTGGCAACAATCGCCTTAACAGCTGGCGCCTCAGCAAACACTTTGAAGTCTACACCCTTGACAACCTCTGTCAAGTCTTGTAAAAGCATGTCAAAGCGTGTATCTGGCTTGTCAGAACCATAGTTATTCATGGCATCATCATAAGACATTCGTGGGAATGGTAGTGTAACTTCAATTCCTTTAGTTTCTTTCATAACCTTAGCAATCAAGCCTTCTGTAATATCTTGGATTTCTTGCTCATTAAGGAATGACGTTTCCAAGTCAACTTGTGTAAACTCAGGTTGACGGTCTCCACGCAAATCTTCATCACGGAAACACTTAACAATTTGATAGTAACGGTCAAAACCAGCATTCATCAATAATTGCTTAGTGATTTGAGGACTTTGAGGAAGAGCATAAAAGTGACCTTGGCTAACTCGGCTTGGAACCAAGTAATCACGAGCACCTTCTGGTGTAGATTTTGTCAACATTGGTGTTTCAACATCGATAAATTCCAAGTCATCAAGATAATTACGGATGGCGTGGGTTACCTTTGCACGGAGCTTAAAGTTTTCCAACATCTCTGGACGACGCAGATCCAAGTAGCGGTAACGCATACGTGTATCATCACTAGCCTCAACACCATCTTTGATTTCAAATGGTGTTGTTTTGGCAGTATTAAGGACTTTAAGGTCTTCAACTTTAAGTTCGACAGCACCTGTAGGCAAATTAGCATTAGCTTGTTCACGCGCTTCAACAGTTCCTGTTACTTCAATAACAAATTCGCTACGCAAGCTTTCAGCTGTTTCAACAACATTAGCATCCGCATTTTCAGGGTTAACAACCAACTGCATCAAACCTTCACGGTCACGAAGATCGATAAAAATCAAACCTCCGAGATTACGACGGCGAGATACCCAACCTTTCAAAGTAATAGTAGTTCCGATGTGTTCACTACGAACACGTCCAGCATACATAGAACGTTCCATAAATACACTTCTTTCGTTAATTTTTTAGTCTTAACTATTATAGCAAAAAGCCCATCAAAACCCCACCCATTTCAGGTTAGAATTTTAATAGACTTTCTTTTTTATAAAACTATTTGCCAAATTGTTTCAACAAATCACTAGTATCTACGTAATCTTCAGCAAACTCTTCAAAATCTTCAAAGTGATAATCGGCTGTTTCTAAGTCAAGCAAGCTATTCCAACGAAATCCGTAAACATCTTCAATGATAACACTAAGTTCATCAGTTTCCTCGTCTACCTGCCACCCCAAATAACGTTCCTGGGTTTCAAAACTCAAGACCACATCTTGACAATCTTGACGCCAAACTTGACCAAGTAATTGCTGGCACATCGCATGATCACTTGCAGTCTCATCATTGAACCAAGTAATGTCATGTTTATCAAGAAAGGCGATCAACTGCCAAAACTGTTGTTGGAAACGAATGGGCATACTACGATCAAAAGCCAAACTGAACTTTTCACTCCGTTTGAGCATATCAACTATACTAACCATATGCCCCCTACTTTTCTAACTGCTTGAGGACTGCTGCAAAGTTTTTAGTTAGCTCTTCGAAACTTACAGTAACTTCCTCACGAGTAGCATTATTTTTGACATTGACCTGACCTGACTCCACTTCACTCTCACCTAATGTGATGACCGTCTTGGCCTTGAAGGTATCTGCTGACTTAAATTGCGCCTTAATCTTACGTCCAAGGTAATCACGTTCAGCCTTAAATCCTTGATAGCGGATAGCTTGAACTAACTCAAGAGCTTTGCCATTGGCACCTGAACCAAGTACTGCAATGTACACATCCAGACTTTCTTCCACCGGAAGCTCAATACCTTGTTTATCAAGAACCAAAAGCAAGCGTTCTAAACCAAGTCCAAAACCAAAACCAGCTGTTTCTGGACCACCGAAGTATTCAACCAAACTATCGTAACGACCGCCTGCACAAATTGTCAATTCAGACTTATCAATAGTGGTAATAAATTCAAAAATCGTGTGGTTGTAGTAATCAAGACCACGTACCATATTAGTATCAATCACGTAAGGAATGTTAAGACTATCGAGCATAGTACGTACTTCGTCAAAGTGCGCTTGACTTTCTTCATCTAAATAATCAAGGATAGATGGAGCATTTTCAACTGCAACCTTATCTTCTTTTTCTTTTGAATCGAGCACTCGCAAAGGATTTTCATCCAAACGACGTTGACTATCTTTTGACAAACTTTCACGCATTGGTGTCAAGTAGTCAATTAAGGCCTGACGATAAGCCAGACGACTCTCAGTATTTCCAAGGCTATTCAAATGAAGAGTAACATCCTTGATGCCAAGCGTATTAAAGAGTTGGTAAGCCATAGCAATGGTTTCAACATCTGTTGCTGGATTTTTTGATCCAAAGCACTCTACACCTAGTTGGTGGAACTCGCGCAAGCGTCCTGCTTGAGGACGTTCATAACGGAACATTGACCCAATATAATAAACTTTAACAGGTTTTTGAACCTCTGGCGCAAAGAGTTTGTTTTCTACATAAGAGCGTACAACTGGTGCTGTCCCTTCTGGACGAAGTGTAATATGACGGTCTCCCTTATCATGAAAATCATACATTTCCTTAGTAACGATGTCAGTTGTATCACCTACTGAACGTGAAATGACCTCGTAATGTTCAAACATAGGTGTACGAATTTCACCATAATTGTATTTCTTAAATGTTTCACGTGCAACATTTTCCACGTACTGCCATTTAGCACTATCCGCAGGTAAAATATCCTGCGTTCCCTTAGGTTTTTGAAGTTTCATAATGATGATACAGGCCTCAAATAGACCTGCCCTCCTTTTCCGTTATTACAGATATAATCACTCTATTCTATCATAATTATACAGCTTTTGGGAAATGGTGGAGGATTTTTCAACGTAAGAAAGAAACAGACCTCTTTGCCTGCCACAATGATTAATCTTCCGTCCTGCCTCTTTATAGTTCATGACACTTCCTTTCTATATTCATAAAAAGAGAGAACAAGCTGAGCCTGTTCTCTGAACTTTCTCTATTATGACCAAACCTTATCAGTAATAGTTTTAATCAATTGCAATTTATTCCACTCGTCTTGCTCAGTCAAAATGTTACCTTCTTCAGTTGAGGCAAAACCACATTGAGTTGAAATCCCAAGGTTCTTAAGTGGTACAAGTTCAGCCGCTGCATAGATACGATCAATGACAGCATCTACATTTTCCAAGTTAGGATCCTTAGAAGTAATCACACCAAGTACCAATTCAACATGATCACGGTTATTCCAAATCGTTGGAAGTGGTGCGAAGCTACCTGAACGCGCATCATCATATTCCAAGAAGAAGATATCATAGTTCAATTGACCAAGATACTTAGCTACTGAATCATAGCCACCTTCAAAAAGGTACGTAGACTTAAAGTTCCCACGACAAATGTGAGTAGCCAAAGTCAAATCTTCTGGAAGACCTTTCAAAGCTTTATTGATAGTGTACACATCATCCTCAGCAATTTTTGCCAACTCAGCTGTTTTCTCAGGATTATTTCTTTCATTCTCAAACTGTTGAATCAAATAACCCCAAGTTGTATCATCCAATTGCACATAACGTGCACCCAAATCGTAGAAATGTTGGATGGTATCATGGTAAGCTTTAGCCAAATCATCAAGGAAATCAGTCCATGAATCATAGTAGTCTGCATAGAGATCACTACGGTGGTCACGGTTAATGATGAGTGATGGGCTTGGAATAGTGACTTTTGGAGTGATTCCTTCAGGAGTCACTGATTTAAGATATTCAAAGTCGCGATAGAAGGGATGATTAGGATTTTCGGCAATTTTACCGTTGATACGAACGTTGGTTGTACGTGTCTTAGCACCATGGAATTTATATGAATCTTCTTGTTGGTAAGCTTCAAAACCAGTTAAATTCCATAGAAAATCAAGGTGCCACCAAGAACGACCAAATTCACCATCAGAAACTACTTGAAGACCATTTTCTACCTCATGGTGAACCAATTCCTTAACCAATTCATCTTGCACTTTCAGTAATTCTTCTTGCGAAATCTCACCATTGGCAAATTTTTCACGTGCTTCTTTTAGAGCTTGTGGACGAAGGTAAGAACCAACATGATCAAAATGATAATGTACTTTACTCATAGTTATTTACTCCTTTTTATTCTTTCACTTAACGTTATAATAAGCCTATTCTAGCACTTACCCTTATAGCTGTGAAATATATATTTACTATCGCAATATATAGTTTTTAACTATATATTTTCTTGGCAAGTTTTTTTGTCAAGTAACTTTACTTTACAAAAAAGATATGTTATTCTGTTATAGTTGATTTAAAATCAAGAACATAAATATTAATTCGGAGGAAATAAAGAAATGGCAGTACCTGCACGTCACACTTCAAAAGCGAAGAAAAACAAACGTCGTACACACTACAAATTGACTGCTCCATCAGTACAATTTGACGAAACAACTGGAGATTACTCACGTTCTCACCGTGTATCACTTAAAGGATACTACAAAGGACGTAAAATCGCTAAAGCTAACGAAGCTAAATAATAGAAGGGAGATACCATGCGCGTAAATATTACACTTGAACACAAAGAATCTGGTGAACGCTTGTACCTTACTTCAAAAAACAAACGTAACACTCCAGACCGTCTTCAATTGAAGAAATACTCACCAAAATTGCGTAAACACGTAATCTTTACTGAGGTGAAATAATTGAATAAAGAAGCCATGAAAATCTTATTTTCATGGCTTTTTTATTACCAAATATAACAGTTATTAGTTCTAGTCAAAAGAGCACAAAAGCATAATAGGCTCTATTAATATCTTACTCCTCCCTTCCTATCGCAGAGAGTATACAATAAAGCGAAAAAGTCATTGTTCAATATAAAGTTTTACAACCTAGATAAAAAACTCAATATTTATTTTGAAAACAATGTTAGTAATACTCTAACTATCCATACATTAAGCTTTAAAGACCTACCCGATACCCTATTTCAGAAATGGATTTTACTTTTTTACACCTAGTAAACAAACAAACTAATAGTAAAAAGATCAACATATTACCGTTGATCTTTTATTTTGACTCTAAACCTTTTAAAATATCTGTAAATCTATGTGTAAACATAGCTGTCATTCCCCATATATTCTCTGTCAAGTTCCTGTAAAAAGGAATATGACGTTCACTGTACCCAAAATTGTATCTTTCTCTGTTTTTTACCAAGAAAAATGGGAAACCTTTCGCATCACTCAAGGTAGAAGTGACTTTGTAATAAATCGGACCTTCTGTCAACAATGTGTCAACACAAACTGTAAACAACCGTTTCACCTCTTCATTTGGATGAATATGCTCCCAATTTTCTATATTTATCTTTCCAACAAAGCAATGAATAGTTCTCCCCTGATGAATCAGATAATCAATCTCTCCCCAAATATCTATTTGGTCAGGAATTAAGTTTAGTTCCTCACATGTTTCTCGTATAGCAGCTTCTTGAAAAGTCTCACCATCTTCGACACGGCCACCAGGAAAAGAGACCTCACCTGGTTGAGAAATATGCTCACTTCGTACTTGGTAAAGAATTTGATACTTATCAGTTTTTACATCATATATTAGGGGTAAAAGCACCGCATAGCGTCTTTTCTCCCCTAGCGGCTTCGGCTCGTAATGAGCTAGTTTATCTTTAATAGTCATAAGAACTCCTTGACTTCATATTATCATAAAAAAGAAAATAGCCCTATTATATAAAATTTTTATATATAAAATATTGACATATCTTTCTAAAAGAGATACACTCAATGTATAAAATAATTATATATAATTTTTATACATATCCTAAAAGCAAAGGAGAACACTATGTATTTTCCAACATCGTCAATCCTGATAGAGTTCCTAATACTAGCTATTATCGATAGAGAAGACTCTTATGGCTATGAGATTAGTCAAACCATAAAGCTTGCGGCTAATATCAAGGAGTCAACACTTTATCCTATTCTCAAAAAGCTTGAGAAAGCAGGCTATATGACCACCTATAGCCAAGCGTATCAAGGGCGTAAACGTAAATATTACAGTATTACCCAAGAGGGAAAAAATCAACTTCAATTTCTTAATGAAGAATGGTTAACCTACAAAGAAACTCTGGATGGTATTGTTGAAGGGAGATTAAGACATGACAAGGACTGAATATATAGCCAAATTAACAAAATATCTACGAAAATTACCACAAAAGGACTACGAAGAGGCTCTCGAGTATTTCATGGAATATTTTGAAGAGGCCGGACCTGAAAATGAAGCTCAGGTTATTGCAGAATTAGGTACACCTAAGGAAGCCGCACATGAAGTCATTAGTCGTCTTCTAGACGAAAAGATTGTTGAGGACAAGAGCAGCTTACGTAATAAAACAACTATCCTTTGGATTGCGATCCTAGCTGTTTTAGCCAGTCCAGTCGCCTTACCAATTCTACTATTCTTCCTAGCTATGCTATTGACACTTCTTTTGATTATTTTTGCAGTTATAGTGACTGCCTTAGCTCTTACTTTTGCCTTACTCATTAGTGGTGTTTACACTTTCTTTACAAGCTTCTCTCTCTTAAATGTTTCACTAGCTTCAACACTGTTTGGAATAGGGCTAGGTCTATTAATGTTTGGAGGAGCACTCTTACTACTTTTGATTTCATTTGAAATCTGTAAACTTATTGAAAAGCTAATTACCCTATTGATTAAATGGCTCATCAAGAAAGGAAGAAAATCATGAAAACTTGGAAAAAGATTGTCCTCGGAGTGTCTCTTACCTCTCTATTTTTAGGAGGAGGATTAGTAGCTTGGGGTTATAGCCAAGGTGGCTTAATAGATTTACAAAATCAAACTAAAAGTGAGCAAGATTATGTCAAGAAAGAAGTTGATGACTTCAGTAAAATTGATATTAAAAGTAGTAGCTACAATGTGCTTATAAAAAATGGTGACGTTGACAAAGCAACGCTTTCTTACTACCAAAAAACAAAAAATCCAATTGACACATCTGTAAAGGATGGTCAATTGACTATCAATGATAACAACTCTGAATTAGATTCAACTTCTAACAAACATATTAACTTTTTCGGATTAAAAGATTTAGTAAGGCTTTCTACTCTCAACGAGGAAGTCAGAAATAAAACCATTGTCATTACACTCCCTAAAAAACAAACGATTGATTTTTTAAAGGTTGATTTAGCAACTGGAAATCTAGATTTAAGTAATAGCACCATCAAACAAGCAGACATTAATCTAAATGTAGGGGACCTAACTTTTACTAAAATGATTGTCAGCCAACTAAAAGCTAACCTTGATGTTGGTAGTGTTGATAGTGATCATACACTTTTTACTAACTTAGATTTATCTATTGCAATGGGAGATTACTCTGGAGATAACCTGATTTTCAATGGTCACAATAAACTTGATGTTACAACCGGTGATATTGAAATAGCTCTTAAAGATTACACGCTCAATGTTCAAGCCGATAGTCACTCAGGAGAGGTTGACATTACAAATAACCTTAAGATTTCAAAGGATAATACACTTACCATTACCTCAGACCTCGGTGATATAACTGTTGAATAACATAAAAAGCCAGCTCACATTAGAGCTGGCTTTTAGTTTATTCATTTTCATACTTTGGTCTATAAATAATAATACCTACAACTACAAAAATAAGTAAGAAAATGAATAACATACGTACTTGATCTGAGATCTGTCCTGTCATTGAAATAGTTTGACGAAGACCTGATACGGAGTAGGACATTGGTAAGAATGGTTGGATGATCTTAAAGAACTTAGGACTAAGTTCAATTGGATAAGTCCCTGCACTAGCCCCTAGTTGCAAAAGCAGCAGAATCATGGAAGCAAATGCGCCATATCTATCATCCCAACCTACAAGGGCTGTAACCAGCGCCATTAAAGTCCATGCTACAAGGAGAATCATACCAAATGTAGCTAATGGATGATTTGGTTCAACTCCCACAAATCGAATGGCAATATAAAGCGCAATAGCAGCCATAGTTGTAATAATACCATTGATAAGTAACTTATTTTTAGTCCAATCAAAACGGCTCGTAAATTTTCTTCCTGTCAAGCTCTTAGCAAAGATAACATTAGTTGAAAGAGCGACAACCATAAGAGAAACAGAAATCATATATGGAGCCATTCCCACACCATTAGTGTCAACCTTATCCTTATCAGTTTTCTTCTCTTTGAGCGGAGCACTCACCATTTTTGCATTGTCTGAGTTTACAGAAACAAGAGAGAGTTGCTGATTAGCCTTGTTTAATGAATTAGATAATGTAGAAAGGTTAGTTGACAGACTTGTCAAGCCATTTGTTAAAGTGTTCCCTCCAGTTGCTAATTGTTGGGCACCTGTATTGAGAGCACTTGTACCACTTTGAAGAGTAGAAAAACCGGTCATTAAACTACTACTGTTAGCATCTAGAGTTTGAGCGCCACTGGCAATTGTTGAAACAGCACCAGTATAAGTTGACAAACCAGTTGAAAGTGCGCTTGCACCTGTTGCTAGAGTACTTTGAGCGGTTGACACACCTGAAGCCACTTGAATTGCTCCTGGTGATAATTGATTGACAAGTACCGAATTGACATTAGCAATATTAGCTTGCATTGATGATACCGTTGATGAAGCTACAGGAAGAAGAGCATTCGCCGAACTTGCAATACCTGAAATAGATGTTTGTAGAGAAGCTAAACTACTTGAATCTCCGCTACTAGTTGTTGTCGTACCTGTCAAGCTAGATAAGGCCGTTGACATACTTGACACATCTGATGCAATAGTTGAAGCATAGCTACTAGCTGTAGATCCTGCATTACTAATTGCCGATGTAATCTCTGCTTGTTGATCTGACGTCAAGCTTTGATAAGCAGCTGTTCCTTGTACCGCAGCCAAATCATTTGCTTTATCAGTTGCACTAGCTGTAGCTATAGAGCTAGCTGCAGAAGAAATATTTGAAAGATAAGTCGCTATTGAACTTGTATCTACTGATGTTGTTGATGTTCCACTTGGTAATGATGTGTTACTTACCGCTGTATTAAGATTTTGAATTGCTGTATTTAAATCAGTTAAATTAGTTGACAAGGTTGACAACTGTGCTTGCTGTTCTTCGGATAAACTTGTTGCTGTAGCCATTTGACTGAGCGCTGTTGACAACGAATCTGCACCTGTAACTAAGGTATTCATGGCCTCTGCTCCTGATACAAATTGACCTGCAGCAGAATTAACGGCCTCAGAGTTCGCGTTTAACTGTGACAAAGCGCCTGACAAAGTTGACACACCTGAAGTATAGGCAGACGCGCCTGAACTCAAGGTATCAACACCTGTAGCCAATGTTTGAGTAGAGCCAGCAAGAGTCCCTAGACCATTTGACAAGGTCTGACTTCCAGATTGAAGTGCTCCTGCACCTGCATATAATTGACTGGCCCCATTCGCTGCAGTTCCCATACCACCTTGAAGTTGAGACATACTCTTAAACACTGCTCCAACATAAGTTGACGTAATATTTTTAGAAACGGTATCCTTTAACTTAGACATGGCAGAATCGCTCATTTTTGAAGAAACGAAGCTATGACCTGCTGTTGTCTGATAAGAGATTTCAAGTTTCTTGGGATCATTTGTCAGAAGACTTGCTGCGTTACTTGAGAGATTTTCTGGAAAAGTGATTACCATATAGTAATCACCGTCTTCTATTCCTTTTTGTGCTTCATTTTCAGTTACAAAATGATAGTCTAAATTTTTATTTTTAGACATATTGTCAACCATATCGTGACCAATATTAAGAGTCTTATCTTGAAAACTAGCGCTCTTATCTTTGTTCACCACTGCCACTGGCAGATTTTTCACATTACCGTAAGGATCCCACATAGAAGATAAAAAGATTAGATTATACAAAGCGGGTATCAATGAAACACCAATAATGGTTATCCATAGCTTTGGACTTTTTAGAAGAGCCTTTAATTCTGCTAACATAATTCTCCTTCTTAGACATCGTGTTTATTTTTATGATATAATCAATTATAAACTCATTAATTTTAAAATCAATATTTAAAAACTTCTTTTGGACATATTGTCTAAAAGTGTGTAAAAGGAGAAATACATGACAAAAGATCAAAGACGTTCACAGACTAAAAAAGCTCTTTTAGATGCTTTGGTAATATGCCTTAAAGACCAAGATTTCAATGATATTACTACCATTCGTCTGGTTCAAACAGCTGGTATTAGCCGTTCGAGTTTTTATACCCACTACAAAGATAAGTATGAAATGATTGATAGTTATCAGAAAGAGCTTTTCCATAAACTAGAGTATATATTTGATAAATATGAAGGAAAGAAAGAAGGGGCCTTTCTCGAAATCTTTGAATTTCTCACTCGTGAAAAGCTCCTATCAGCTCTATTGTCTACAAATGGTTCAAAAGAAATTCAAGATTTTCTGATACATAAACTTCAGCGTATGATAGCTGAAGACTTTATTGACCCTACTGCTGAAAAAAGAGCTCTCAAAGGATTCGAGAAGGATTATGCCAGTATTTATTTTGCGCATGCTATTTTTGGTGCTTGTCAAGCCTGGATAAATAAAGGAAAAAAAGAATCACCTCAAGAAATGACAGACTTTCTTCTACGCTTTATTCCACAATAAATAACTTCAAAATCATAAAAAGCTGTTAACCATTTCAATAGTTAAAGCAGCTTTTTTCTTTTACAATAAAATCCTTAAAATAAGGGAATAATAAGTGAAAGCAAGGTTAAAATTGCGGGTCCGCCTTGCGTTAAAATAATTTTCTTATTGGCAGTTATAGCACCATAAATAGCAGCAAAGAAAACATTGAGTACAAAAACAGTTACAAGTAGCTGACTACTTGTGAAAATCCCATACAAGAGGAATACAGCAATCAAACCATTGTAAATCCCTTGATTTTTAAATAAGTTTGTAACAGAATCACGTTGAAGTTCTTCTTTACTCATATTGAAAACACGACTAGTCGTGTCTGAATGTGTCGCAAAAGTTTCCAAATACATGATATAGAGATGCTCCAAAGCAACAATCCCAGCTAAAATTAGTGTAATAATAGACATAGTAGCCTCCTTCTTAAATAACTTCGACAGTATATCAAAAGTGAACCTTAAAAACAACATGTATGCTTCATACAATTTGAAATGTGGTAAAATAAAGAATGAAAGAGAGGTTCTTATGACAAAGACAGAAGTAATCCAACGTCTCCAAAAAGATTTGGGAATTCCTAGATTTCAGGCTTATATAGAGGATAAAGATTACTCCGAAGAGGAGTACGACCAACTAAAAAAAGATTTGGAAAGCTACTTCACTAACTACGTTTCAAACGTTTCAGCAGATTTTGAAGGCGGATTGGATAATAAATAATTTATACCTCAAAATCATCTATCATCATATTACGAATCCCCAGTCACTTGTACTAGACTAGGGACTTTTTTATATTAGAAGACAAACTTGTAACTAAACAAATAACTGAACAAACCTAAAAATCAATGATTTAAGATAAACAAAAAAGCCCATAACAACGGGCTTTTTGCAAAATGAATTTTAAAATTAAAGCATTTTGTTGTAGAATTCAACGACAAGTGCTTCGTTGATTTCTGGGTTGATTTCATCACGTTCTGGAAGACGTGTCAATGAACCTTCAAGTTTTTCAGCATCGAATGATACAAATGCTGGACGTCCGATAGTAGCCTCTACTGCTTCAAGGATAGCAGGAACTTTAGCTGATTTTTCACGAACTGAGATTACTTGACCAACTTCAACGCGGTATGATGGGATATCAACACGTTTACCGTCAACAAGGATATGACCGTGGTTTACAAATTGACGTGCTTGACGACGAGTAGTTGCAAGGCCGAGACGGTAAACAACGTTGTCAAGACGACGTTCCAAAAGAACCATAAAGTTGAAACCAAGTGTTCCACCTTTAACTTTAGTAGCTTGTACGAACAAGTTACGGAATTGTTTTTCACCCAAACCGTATGAGAAACGAAGTTTTTGTTTCTCAGCCAATTGCAAACCGTACTCTGAAAGTTTTGAACGGTTGTTTGGACCGTGTTGACCTGGTACGTAGTTACGACGTGCCAATTCTTTACCTGTGCCTGTAAGTGAGAAACCAAGGCGACGTGATTGTTTCCATGATGGACCTGTATAACGTGACAT
>NZ_JWGQ01000008.1:0-104123 GCF_001069025.1 Streptococcus sp. 1004_SSPC
GTTGTACAGTTACTTAAATCTTGAGAGTACAAAAACCAGCTATCGCTAAAGTTGGTAATAACGACAGTTGTACAGTTACTTAAATCTTGAGAGTACAAAAACACTTGCGACCTTGTTCGATAAACCAATCTGGTTGTACAGTTACTTAAATCTTGAGAGTACAAAAACAGTGCCACTCTTTTTTACCCTTCTTACCAGGTTGTACAGTTACTTAAATCTTGAGAGTACAAAAACCACCATTGGTCGGTAAGACCAGGTAAAGGGGTTGTACAGTTACTTAAATCTTGAGAGTACAAAAACCATTGCAAGATGCGTTTGGTCAGACCGATGGTTGTACAGTTACTTAAATCTTGAGAGTACAAAAACCGTGATATAAGTTATTGAAAAGTGTGTCATGTTGTACAGTTACTTAAATCTTGAGAGTACAAAAACTCACTCCATTTGTATCTCTTTAAGGTATTGGTTGTACAGTTACTTAAATCTTGAGAGTACAAAAACCGCTCTGTGCGTTCGAAGTCCGAACCGTCAAGTTGTACAGTTACTTAAATCTTGAGAGTACAAAAACAACTGATTCTTCATTTCTGGAAAGACGTTGGTTGTACAGTTACTTAAATCTTGAGAGTACAAAAACCTCAAATGAAATTTTGATGTTTTTATACCCACATAGTGATTATAAAAACAATAACTGTCCTTGTCAATCCTTACTTTCTAAAAATTTCTGTAAAAGTTTTTCATCAGATGTTTGGGAATATCTTATACGGTAACTAAAATGAAACAACTGATTTAGGATATTCAATATTACTGAATCAACAAGTGAGAGACTAGGTTGTCTCAGCATTTTTGTCAATAAATAAGGCGTTACGGTCTCTAAGGATATCCTAAAATCCTCTCTCGTTGGAAAATTATTACTTGGATAATGTTTCGCTACACTTTCATACATAAACTCAACATCATACAAATGCTCCACCTGGTCAGATAAAATATTGACGAACTTGCTATTTTCCTCATCAATCTTTAGATAGCCTTGGTCACTTGGAAATAAAATAAAGGTTAGGTTTGGATACTTTTTGACTAGCTGATCAATTTGCTTATAAAAACTATCATATGAGTCCTCTGAAATAAAACTATCAATATTTTTTAGCAGGATGAGATATTTCTCTGTTGTTTGTGACAGAAGACGGTCTAACATTTCTAAAAAGAGGGATAGTTTATCAGTATTTGAAACCCATTCGAAAGATAGATTCATATTCTCAATGGTAAAAAATGGACTAAAATTTTTTGTGAGTAGTTGGTCTAGTGTTAGAGGGCGATTCTCTAAATGGTATTCCACCTGACCACAGTTTAAGTTTATATGCCGATTCATGGTTTCTTCTATAAGCTCTACTTGTTCATTAATTCTCTCCAAATGGGCTACTATATCCACTTGATTGACAACTTTACTAAGGTAATCGTGAGCAAGTGTGCCTTTCTTATATTCCATCTGTTCAAGTAAATCCTTAAAACTTGAAATGTCGATATAGTGATAGCTACTTCGCTTCACTATTTCTCCAGTCTCATCAAGTATAGTAGGCTCTTCATAATCAAAAATACTTAAGTCCTCACTTGAGTATTTTCTTCCACCAAAATACCAACTCAAAATCTGCCAAGTATAATATTTGAGTTCATTATTCTGACCAACAATTTGTGTGATTACCCCAATATTCAATTCAATACGTTCTTTGTAAGGATGTTGTACAAAAAATTTCATATAACCACCAACTTATTATCACTGACGATTTCTTCTTGCTTAGTTTTGCCACCTATGATTAACGTCATTTCTGAAAATTGCTTTTCAGTAACCGCCAAAAGTCTCACATTTCCAGCAGGTAGATTACTCATCTTTAACTTCTTATAAAATTTATTTGCAAAACTTCTATTAGGACAAGTGCGATAGTAGACCGAAAATTGTAACATTTCAAACCCATTTGAAATTAATTCTTTACGAAAATTACGATAGATTCTTTTTTCATCCTTGGATTCCATGGGCAAATCAAAAAAACATAATAATCTCAATGCTTCATACCTCATCTTATTTTCTCCACTCTAAACTTGATACCACCGGACAGTGAAATTTACTACTATCTTTTTCCGAAATATATTTGATAAAGCCTTTGACATATTTATCCATAGCAACTGTCACTGAGCAAGTCTCTTTGCCATATTTGATTTTAGCATTGAGTAAATCTGTCAATCCCAACCTATACTCATACTTAAGGAATTCTTGATCTCGTAAATTATCATAAACCCAAACATCTACAATCTGTCTAAATGGCTCCATCAAGTCATCAACCAAATTAAACTGATTGTATTCATTTTTATGGAAGATCCCTAATAGACCATTTAAACCATAACCCGCCACTATTCTAGCCATCTGAGCCCTCATAATAGCATAGCCATAGTTTAAGCCAGCATTGATGACATCAGCTTCTTGCTGAGTTACTCTGACAAATTGTTTACCAAAGAGCTCATTAAAGTAGACCTTGGCAGCATGTCCCTCTCTATTCGTTCTATCACCAGGTTCTATCTGCTCTTTATAGTCTGAAAGTAGTCTAATGTTATCTAGACTTTTTTCAAACATGGCTAGGACATCCTCTTGGTTATTGATTTTATAATAAGTTACAATCTGCCATGCCTTGTCCTTTTGTTTCTGAGACCAATCCATCTGTTCTTTCAAGCGTTTGTAAGCTCTAAAGTGCCCATTTTGTGAGTGATAAATTCCTGTTGGTAAATGTTCGTTATCACAAACGACTAAGGCAATATTATATTTACTTAGGGCGCTTAATAATCTAAGTGTAACAATGGTATCTCCACCTTCTGCAACTATTATCGAAATATCACTAAGTGGCACCGTAAACTCTTGTCCCATCTTTTGCACTAATAAGTTATCAAGCTTTAAGCGCATCTTCTCACTTTGACTGACATGTACAACTCTCCAAGTCATTTCTTCTCCTTTTTAAATAACGAAAACACCCTGCCATAAAATGACAGGGTGTTGATTTCGGCATGAAGCCTTATCTTTGTAGCTTCTGCAAGATTTAAGTAACTGTGTAAGGCGTCCCTTACACGATTATTATAGTATATGACAACTATAATTGCAACACTTTTTAACAATTAATATTAAAAATCTAGCTTAGGCTTATCACCCTCATTTTTGATGATATGCTGATTTCCTAGAACATCCGTTCTTACTTTGTAAATAGAAATATTGGGTTTGTTTATTCCCTTTTGACATTGACCACCTTTAGCTACAGCTCCTAGTACATTTATTAACGATTCATTTCCTTCAAATTTCTGTTTATCATAAGGTTTTAATTCTACATAGTGTTTAACATTAGGTTTAGTACGAGATAAGAAACGGAATAGCTGCTGTTCTTTTGTTTCCGTATCTTTGATAAGCAACAAATCGTTTTTATAAAGTGTAAACTTGAATTCTGAATCAGAATCTACACCCTCTTTCTTCTTAATGACATTGTATTTTTCCTGAGAAATCTTATATGTTCCTGTCCCTTTCTCAAATTGTAGATCAGCATATTTTAATCCAAGGATTTCGTATTTTCCAGTAGTCTTATTGAAATAGACATCCGCTCTCCATGGAGAAACTGACTGCAAGACAACTTTATTGTTACTATCTTTGGGAGTGATATCAATATGATTACCTAACTTACTATCATAGTATTTAAGACTCTTGATTTCAGGACCATTGCCTTTTTTACTATATTTACGAATATAGTCGCCATGTTCTTCTTTATATTTTAGGAAAGGATTACATGGTACTTCTTTCCCTTTTTCATTCATTTCCTTATTAGGATAGTTCTCTAAAATTGGCTCGATAACTTTCTCAAAGGTTTGTGGGTCGTGACGATACATGAGGAATTTTGACTTATCCTTCTGATAAATCTTTATAAAGGCATCATAGCCAGTCTGGCTATAGATATCTTTGATTTTCCCTAAGACATAAGTTTCATCCTTCTTATCTTTTCCTACTTTAGCCTGTCTTGTTGCATAAATGGTGGCATCTGATATTTTACGATTAAACTTAGAATCCACTTGATATGAGAATAAGATACTGTCTTCAAATTCTTTACTCTTCAATGTATCAACAAAATGTTGGTAAGGGGCTTTGAACACAGATTCCTTGTACTCATCATCACTAATAAGTTCACCAGTTTCAATATCAAGTAGTTGGTTTTCTGAATAATTTACAAGGGTATTCTTTTGTTTTTTCCACAAATTCAACTGACTTGAAGCAGCAATAATCAGTGCATCTACGGCATGGTGATGATAAGTATCACGAGTCTTCTCAATTCCCCAATGGCGTCTCAATTGAGATGTGAATTGACCACGAACCACGGAAACTTTTGTATCAATCTTGTGAGCTCTAAAGTGTTCTTGAAGGGCATTGAGGACAACTCTTGAAGCGTATCTTGTATCTACAAGATTTCGTTCAATAAATTTCTTTCGAACATCAAATTTTGAAATATCTTCTTCCGTAAGAAGATATTCTTTTTTCTTATTTGAAAGTGTTTTTGATTCACGGACAAAGGCTTTTAATTCACGGAAAGACCATGCATCATCCATACTATCTAAAGCCTGGTAAGGTGTTCGTTGTCCTTTTTCTTGGTTAGCAGTTGCATAAACTAAAACCTTATTGGCAAGGCTATCATCAAAGGTAATAGAGAGAGGTAAAATATGATCTATTTCAAATTGATTAGGATTATTAATCAAATCATGTATTGAAATTGTCTTACCAGTATAAAGGCAACGTTCTCCTTGCTGATGCCATAGGCGGATTTTAGTCGCTAATTGCTTATGACCGTGGAAAACACTATGTGGTAATTCAGCCTTTCCATTATATTGGTTGGCAGCCTTAAGCATTGCTGCATCTTTTTCATCTTTGTTTGCTTTTTGAATCTTTTGAATAGCTTTCTTTTCATCATCTTCATTTGTTGCACGAGCCATTTCGATGACAATATTGTCAAAGTCTCCATACTCTTTGATTGCTGCATTTACTATTTTTATAGCTTGGCGAACAGACTTAGCAACAACAGGATTATAGATTTCTTCAGTTAATAGTTTTTCATCTATATATTTTGTTTTATTTGAAGACGAAGTTGTTTTTTGTTTCCCAAGTCGTGTCAGGATAGTCATTTGCTCTTCTGACGTCGCATACAATTCTGGGATTAACTCCATCATCAGTTTGACAGAAAAATTATGCCATCCTTTGCCAAAAATGGAACTATTTGCTTTGCGGAATTGAACCAATTCGTCAATTTGCTCCTGGCTAAAGTTACCATCAACAAACTCATGCTCTAAGGCTTCTTGAATACCTTCCCTCTCAGTGTTTAATGTCAAGACATAGGCTAACTTATCAAGTTCCTCTCTTGACATTTTCTCAATATCAATGGTTTCAAGCGTCTTCATCTTTCGATAGGCTTCGAAAGTATGAATCTCAGCCTTATCTGATTTGTCGATACGGTATCCCTTGATATCTGCAATATCACAAGAAAGTAGCTTAGCGATATATTTAAAAAGTTTCGCTGGCCCCATTGCCTTTTCGTTTTTGACATAATTAATGATTTGATTCTTCTGTTCTTCGCTCAACTTCTTGGTTTCAGTAGGAACTGTTAGATTGTTCAAATCATTTAGCAAATTGAATTCTTGAGCCGTGTAGGATGCTTTTGCTGCTCTAAACTCTTCTGGATAAAATGTACATTTCCCGATTAGGATACCAAAAATATTGTCTAAAGTTTCTCCACTCGTTCTATAACGACCATAATCAGTCCGAGACTTTTCATTACCTGGTCCGTGATAATATTTCCGTTTTCCAGTTAAAATTTCGAGATAACGATTAATAAATTCATCTGTAATCTGTGAATTAAATTCTTGTTGGGTTTGTAATATTCTTAGCGCTTCTGCACGATAAGCTGATGTTGGAAAGACATTAATTAAGCGATGTTTTTTTCCATCTTCCTCAACAGTAAAATCACCACGTAATTGACCATATTTTTGGTAGCGTTCCAACTGAATCTGTCCCGGTGTCTTAGTTTCTAATTGTTTACTATTTTCCTTAACAATTTGTGCATAGTCTCCTACTGATGAATTTCCGTCATCACTGGCATCATCGAGATAACTAATCCCACGGTGTTTCACCATATTTTTAAGAGCGATAAACAATTCTTCATTAGACAATTCATCGATCAAGCCCTTAACCCGTAATTGATATGGGTTAAGATTGATTGAAACCTTCGTAAAATCGGTGATTAATCCACTTTCCTCAAATAGATGATTTAAACGAACTCTACGATGTTTTTTACGTCGTGTCAATCGTCTTCCTTGACGATTTGTTCTACGTTCTACATTATTTTCCGCTTGGGCTGCTGGGAAAATGCGTGAATTCTTATGGATAATTTCTCCCGTCACTTTATTAAGGATACCTACACCAACAGAACCTATACCGATATCAAGTCCTAAAACTAAGTCGCTCATTTAAGAATCTCCTTATGCTTTTTTCTAATATTTTACAATAATATCTGAAAATTCACAACCGTGTTTGTAAACGCTATAATCTATGTTTTAAAAAATCAATTTAATATTATTTTTATCTAAACAACTTTATTCACTTCATTCCGAAATCTAGAAAAAATATAAATACTACTCCCTTTAACGACTTTGCTCATGTAAAAAGCCAAGTCAACTTGGACTTGGTCTTGGATTTCATTTTTGAACAAAGGAGTTTAAATTACCAACTTGTTGGCAAGGAAATCGGAATGTTAAGCTTCACCTTCATCTTGCTATTGTTAATAGTGGCTTGCTCAATTTCGTAGCCGATTTCAGGAAGCTTGAGCTGAATCTGGTTGTTAACCACGCGAACACCACTGCTGGACTGGGCAATGCTCTTCTTGAGGTAAGGCAGAACCAGTGATTTTGGAACTGGAAGGCGACCCAGGTGGGCACCTGCCAAATCTAGTAGGATGACTTCCTTGTTAGTGCTGACCGTAAAATCAAGGCTAAATGTTGATTCGATAGGGCCAAGAGATACGGGAACCTTAGCTGTTAGATAGGAATCATTCAACTCTACGGTACTGTTTTGCAGGGTCTCATCATTAGATTCAGCTATGCTTTCTTTTAGGACTTGACGAAACTGATTACTATCCAGATTAATCTCGGTTGAAAGGCTCCCTGATGATAGTGATGTCCCACCAATACCAGCCTGGACTAAATCAACAAGAGATGTTTGTGTTGGTACATTTTTTAATTGGTCTTGACTGTCAATCTTATCCGGAATAAGTAGAGCCACCATTGCAAAAAAGAGCACAATGACAAGGACAATGAATCGTTTAAACCACTTCCACATAGGGATACCCCATTTCAATTTTTCACTTTTGACGTCTATTGTACTGGAATCAAGGGAAAAAAGCGAGTAAGAACTGGAAATTCTCTCATATTTTCTTAATCCAAGAGGTAGGGCTCAAGAGCTTCATAGACCTTTCAGTAAGCATTGGCATATAGGTGAACGCCGTCATAGGTACGCTCTGCTTTCTGCTCTTTTATATCATCGACCGGCTCAGCATTACAATTAATGAAGTGGCAACCATAGGTTTTGGCGATTTCCTCAGGAGTCTTATTAGAACGGTCAAGGTTTTCAGGGGTCCGCAGTTTCATCCACTGGATAGATGCCCGGGTCTGACAAGGCAGATGAAGATTTGCTGGAGAAAAAGCTATCAGGTAAATCTTGGTATTTAGCAATATAGCTAGTATTTGCTCCAGAATTTGTCCGATATTTGCCATCATATGGTGTAACCAATGGTCTCCATAAGTCTCCTAGGTCATAACATTAGTACCCATACTGATGAAAAGCTTGGCCGGTTGCAAATCCAAAATCAGGGGAAGGATATGCTGGAGAAATTCATCCGTATTCAAACCACTGATGCCTCCATTATAGATGATATCGTCAATACCTCTACTCCTAGCAATTTCACAAATGGGAAAAAGCTCCATGAGAGAGAAGCCAGTGAAGAATATCTCTCCCTTGATGGCGACCTCATTTAAGTACTAATAGTTTTTAAGTTTGATTTCTTTTAATTCATCCATGATAATTTTCTGCTATATTTATCTCAATGAGTGAGAAGGTAAAAAGTAGCCATAGCTTTTAGGGCGCCAATTAGTTGGATAAACATAAGCGCATGGATGAGCCCAAATAATAGAGACTGGACGAGATTAGCCCCTAGAATCCTAGTTTCCCTTACAACCTTATAGCTATCCATCTGGACCATAAACATTTCCTTTTCGCTGGCAGTCGCCCTTTTCTTAAAATAGCTGCAGATATGTTGGAAGGAATTGACGACTTGACCAGGATTTTCAGGAAGGTCAAGTGCTTGATTAATATAAGCTTGAGCCTAATCCAAACTAACCTCATCATTCTTGAGATAGTTCCGGATTTCTAAGTAAATCTTGTTTGAATGACTGAACACCAGGTACTTATTTACTGCCCAAAGTCGCTCTCACTGGCGACGTGGATTTCTTGTTGTCATTAGGGACCTTCCTTAATAACTTTTTATCATCATAGCATAGTTTAAATGGGGATAATAGAGTATGATCTTGCTAGTGGGGAGTCATTTGCTAGGGATAGTTGTATCTATTTTCAGAAAAAGGGTTTTGCTTGGTTTATGTATAAGCGTTTGCTATACTTAAGGTATCAAAGAAAGGAGACAAAGCCTATGACATTGTCCAAAAAACTCACACTTTCTCTTGCCTCTATGGCAGTTCTTGGTCTTTTAGCAGCCTGCTCAAACCAGAAAGCTCAAACACCTGAAAGCTCTGCTAGTACCCAACAAAGTTCAAGTAAGGTTTCACCTTCACAAAGTTCTGAAGCTTCTAAACAGACTAACGGGCTAGATGGCACCTATAAAGGAACTGATGAAAGCGATCGTATTACTCTTACTATCTCTGGAAATACTGGTACTTGGGAAGAGGACGAAGCAGATGGCGAGAAGGATAGCAAGTCTGTAACAGTTAACCCTGCCAATCAAAGTCTAACGATTGGGGATGATATCAAATACTATAAACTCGACGGAAATCAGCTGACTATTGAAGATGATGATCGTGATTCAGATGATACCATTATCTTAACAAAATAATATCATATACCTTAGCCAAACCACTCTCTTGATTTAGCTAAGTTTTTTTATGTTTTACTATTGCAAGAAAGAAAACGGATACAAACAGGAGGCTGATGATGACCCAAAGACAATTATGGTTGACGCTATTCTTTTATCAATTAGTGTAACTCTTATTGGACTCGGATTTTCTGTATATAATTATATTATCTTCGACAAACCTTTTATAACTACAAAAGGTTTGCTAGCTGCATTTTATCTGGGTGCGACAGTGGTTGCCATTAGTCTATCCAAGTCAAATAGGAAGTAAAGATAAGAAAAAGGTATAAGTTTGCAGACTTATACCTTTTTTGGTAAAACATTACTTAATTTTGTGTTTGTTCATTTTTTCTTCAAAAATAGCTGTCATGATTTTACGCAACTCTTCTCTCTCTTTTTCAGGAAGGTCCCCTTGGCGCTTAGCCACTGCATAGAGCTCAGGATATTGCTTGGCTACACGCTCTACTGTCTTAGTCGTCGCATGGCCTCTTACAAAGAAAGGAATGCGTTTAATCCATTCTAGCGGTACCAAGTCAAGCAACTTCTTCGCAGCTTCCTTGTCAGAAATCTCAGCTGTACTCAACCCTTGGTTGATTTGTTCTTGTTCTTTTTCAGTAAAATCTTTTAATTTCATTACTAATTCCTCTTAATCTTTATATAGTAGATTTTACACTCTTACATGAGATTATACAACTGATTGGGACTGATGAGACAAGGGATTGACTAGCTCATGTGTCATGTTTCTACCCTACTCAAACTTTCGTTGCACGTTAACCTAGTCCATATCCACCCATTTGCCATTGTCCATGATAAAGGGTTTGGCTAGACCCGGTCCGGTGTAGTCCTTGTACTTGGTTGTGAGATACTTGTAGCAGTCCTTCTTGCTAGCAAATTTAATGGCTTGGTAGGGCTCTTCGAAGGTCAACTTTTCAACAAATAAGTAGCCATCCGTCGTTGGAACTAAGACGCCAACATGACCAACAAAAAGAGAATCTCCGTCCAGATTATCATGGACAACAACCGACAGCATACATGCCTTGTCATCAAAGGTGAACTGCTTGTAGTAATCTTCCATATGTTTGGCGTGAACCTTGACATCTTGGGTAGGTTCAGTCTTAACCCTTGAAAAGAGAATTCCAATTAATTTTGTTGCTTTCCAGCAATCCAAATAGAATATTTTCAAATGACGAACTCTTTGATTATCTTTACCCTCATGATTCTGAAACACTGGGAAGGTCTATTACAGAGTATGTATACCAAATCAGGCAAAAATTAAAACCTTATGAAATTAATCCAATTAAAACAATCTGGGGAGGTGGTTATCAGTGGATAACGCTCTGACTTTTAACCAACTGATTAAACAAACATATTTTAAGATTTTAAGACAATTTCTTATTAGTCTTTTTCTATTTTATTTGCTACCATTGTTATTTACTGCTTTTACTAATATTACTGAAAAAAATGCAGGTGCATTTACTATCTATTTCAGCACGATTTCTTGGATTTATATTAGTCTAATTTTATTTTCTATTATTGCTAAAAATATTAGCAACCTTCTAGAAAAGATAAAGCAAGAAACAAATATTGTTTATAATCAAAGTCTATTGGTTGATATAAATGAACAAGCCCCAGCTAAATTAACTTTGATTGAACTGATTGAAACAAGACAAAAAATTCAGGAAATGCAGTCAACGATTAAAAAAATGATTCAATCTGAAAAACAGCAAAAAAAGGAATTGATGTTTCAAGTCTCAGCTGCAGCACATGATTTGAAGACACCTTTAACAATTATTCAAGGAAATGCTCAATTTTTACAATCTATGGATATTACTGGAAATATTGGTCAATGTTTAGGAGATATCGAAATTGCTAGCCAACAACTTAATAGATACTTTAATCAGCTAATTAATTACTCTAAAACATTCTATAATGATAGTTCTAATTGGGAGAGTTTCTCTTCGGATTACTTACTTGAATTATTTGAACAAGAAATTAAGTTAATTACTGATAAAAAGGCTAAAATCCAATTTTCCAATAATCTACCAATCACTATTAATTTAACACTTAATTTAAACCTATTCCTACGAGCAATCTTAAATATTATTAATAATGCAATTGACCATTCCAAAAGTAATTTTCCATTAATAAGAGTAGACTATAGGTTAATAGATAATAAATTTTATATTTCCATATGGAATAGCGATTCTTCATTTTCGGAGAATATACTCGAGAAATATGGGTTACTATACTTTCAAGACAAACAGGCAACAAATTCAGAGCAAGGAAGTCATTTCGGAATTGGATTAGCATTTGTTAATCGGGTAGCGAAAATTCATGGCGGAGAAGTAAATTTGAGTAATTTTGAGAACGGTGCTCTTGTCACTATTTGTATACCAGTCTAGTCTTTAGTTATCAAATATTTTATACCACTATGTCAATTATAGAGATTAGTCCATCAAAATATTCTCTTGAAATTTTGGATTAGGATTATTAGTAGTAATATTTAACATTTTTACAAATTCTTCCAATATTATAATCAGTCTTTCATACTCATAAAGATAATGACCTAGCTCCTCTTGTAATACTCTTATTTCTTCAGTCACTTGCTCTAGTGTAATTGATTCTGTTAAATTTAGTTTTGAAAAGTCATACCTTGCTAGTTTTCGACTATTTGGATCTTCACTCTTCAAATTGATAAGCACTTCCGCCATCTTGTTTAAGGTGGCGATTTTTTCATTTGTTTGAGTCAGTTTGATGTCTAGCTCTGCTATTTCTGCAACCAGTTCGTCTTTGATGTCCTGGTATTTTTTGTCTGTCTCTGTCAACTCAATCAAGAGATTAATCTCAGAAATCTTTTCTTGAAGTCGATCAACAGTCGGTCTTCTGTATGGTATTACTCGACTATCGTTGGTTAACTGTCTAATCAAGGTTCGCCCTTTAATATACTGATTCTTATCCGAATGTTCTTTGTTATAGACAAAATATGAGGTTGTCTCTCGGATATAGACTTTATATTTTGTCTGATTCTCTTCTTCCAGAATATCTAATTGATAATTGGGAATGAAAATGAGACCACTCTGCTTAATACCAAAAGACACTTTGATATAAATGCCCTCATCAACTTGCTTCTCTATTTGGTTCTCTGCAAGTTCCACTTCAAATTCACGAACGGTATCTCGTTTTTCCTTAAATGTCTCAAAGGCTTCCTCAATCTCTTCAGTGGATACTTTATCCTTATCTCGTTCTTCTTGGAAAGCATGGTACTGTTCCTGTAAATTCTCTAATCCTTCTGAAGCACCGACTTCCTTATTTTTAAAATAATCTTGAAAAAATTTGACATCATATAATTTCTTATCACTTATTTTTTGATGACCCAAACTTATCTTTTGATTCTCTTCTTCCAGGATAAAAGTTACATTTTTTTGTTTTAAGTCAATGGTTAGATTCGATTCTTTTGCTTTTGTTATTAACTCTTCTAAAGAATTGACACGGTTCAACAAAAATTCTAAACGACTTTTAATCTCTTGCTTAGCAAAATGCGTTCTAAAAAATTCTTCATCATATAGATCTCGTTTGCTGAGTTGGCGTCCTCGAATTGGTTTTATCATCGTTCTATCTGTCATCAAAAAACGGCTATGCTTTTGACTAAAATCAATCTGAACATGCAACTGCTTTGCTTTCTCTAAAAAATCATCAAATGATTTAGATTGCTGCATCAAAAAATAAAGACGTTGCTTTAATTCAAATTTATGACTAGACTGCCTATATTTTTTATAATCTCGATAGGAATAACGTTTCTCAATAATTTTTGCACCAGCCATTTTCGAAATACGGTCTGAAATCATACGGAGGTTTCGTTCCAAGGCATAGTTCCATATCAACTTTTTATCTGAATTGCGGTCAATAGAGTTGATTAAGATGTGATTATGAATATGATTTTTGTCTGTGTGAGTTGCCACGATAAAACGAAAACGTCCTCCTGTTAATTCCATCATGGTCTCATAACCAATGCGATTAATTTCTTCAGGTGTCAGATTATCTTCAGGAGAAAATGATTGAATGAGGTGATGAGCATGAATAGTTTGTTGGTGTTTTTCTTGTCGGTCGTTTCTGGATTCGTACAACTTGTCATTATTGGTGAAGTTGACATTGTACATCTCTACCATTTCTGCATGACTAGGGAAGTCCAAGTAATTGCTCATTCCAAAATCAGATACCAATTTCAAATCATCTGTTTTATAGGGATTGAGGATATACTTAATCAAACGCCTACGATATTTTTTACCATGTGTCGCAAAATGTTTAGTGACTACCATAAAACTCCTTCAATTTTTTCACTTCCACTTGAAATTCTCTATCCACTTCCTTAATTAACTCTCCGACTCCTTTACTCAATTCTTGTAATTGGTCCTGAGAAATCAAATGGCTTTGATTAATCGCACGCGCAATTTGATTGATGTTATTCCCAATCCGTCTCAATTCAAACACTAACTGTTCATAGGTATCCGTGTTAATTGTGACAAAAGCCATATTGGGATTAAGTAACACTTTTCTGGCATAGACTGAGAAATTTTGACAATTGCTCTTAGCAATCCGTTCATTCAATTGGTGTAATTCTGGATCAGTTAGAAATACTTTTTTGAGATTGGTACGATAGCGATAAACCATTACATCGTCCTAACCCATATATTTTTCACGGAACTCACGACTGAGTGGCTGCACTTGATTCACTTCTGCAATCAATTCTTGAACGCAAGTCAATAAGATTGAGACGTGCTCTTGAGTCACTTGATGATTTTCTCTTGCGACAACCAGAACTTCATACACATCTCGACTAATCTGTTCAAACTTTTGAGACTGCCAAAGGGAGAACCAACTTTCAAAAATTCTATCCTGATAATTCTTTTTCAATAAATTTTGACGAAGAAATTCTGAGAAACTATCCACTTTTTGTTCCCTCATCATTTCTTTTATCTGTTTTTCTTCTTGTCTCGTAATTCTAAATTGCTTTCGGATTGACTTAATTTCTTGTCCCATTCTGATATCCCTTCAACATTCTACTTGTCTGACAGTGTAAGTCTACCTCACATTGTCAGTACGCTTCCTAAAGGCCTCACTCGCTTCTTGTTCGGTCTTTGCGAGCTCAGATATTGTGTCCACAATATCCCAAAAATCATATCGCCAGCCGACCAAAACCCTCCAATTTTGACAGCCAACGATAAGATAACTTGGTGGCTCCGCCCCCCAACCCCCCAGTGAAAAATCAAGACCTGATTTTCTTAGGAATGATATAAGGATAACAAGAATGTTTTGGAAAAGTTATCACATCATAGAAATAAAGGTAAGAAAAAAGAGAGCCTAAACTCTCAAAAAACTATCTTAAATATTTAGCAAAATATTCTTTAAAGACATACGGTTCTAAACTCTTTTGTGAAAAACCTTTAGAAAGTTCAATACATTCTTTTGCAGTACCTTTTCCTGGTCGCAGATAAAATGCTCTAATCCTTTGAAGTAATTGTCCAGCACAAGAATGATATTCTTGATTTGTCATCTCATCTAATCGATTTTCCACAGCTAAGGCAAATATATTCCCATAAAACATATCCTCTTCATATCTATGCCTAGTCATATAATCATTAATATCATAGAGCATAGATTCCAAATTTCTATAATTTGGTGCCCCTACTAATGCTCTACTCGCTCTATTTATACCATCAACATAGCTATATGCATCGTTTAGAGAATTAAAATCCCAAAACCTCTTAGAATCAAAATACTTATATTCTCTATCTAATTGTGATTTTAGTATTCGTAAAATAGATAATGCAGTACTCTTATCATTATTTTTAATTGCCATATAGGCTTCATTAACCCCATCATTATAAAAATCAATGTGTTGATTAATTTCAAAACCTAAAATACCAGTAATATCAAATTCCAACAATTTAGTGTCTAATGTAATCATATTTCCTCCTTACCAAAATTTAATCATCAACGAAAGACATAACATCAACAATATCATCTAATTCGAAGTAATCTTGTGCTTTTTCAATAATCTGACTATCACTAGTCGGCATATAAACGATTAAATTTTTCATTGCTCTAGTGATTGCGACATAGAATAATTTCTTCGTTCTATCTTGAACCTTCTCACTAGTAGACCCCATACCAAATAAGGTATCAAAATTATATTGATTCCACCTTCCATTATCTAACAAAACTAAGACATTCTCATATTCACTGCCTTTAACTTTATGCTGAGTTATGACAGATACATATTCTCTAAGATAAGCAATACTATTTATATATTCTTTAAATGATAATTTCTTAAGTCGTAACCATAAATAATATCCCCTATTTTCAATAAAATTAGTAAATAAGTCATCCTTTGAAATTAATCCACTTACCTCTGCAAGTTCTATGACTTTTCCAATTGTAATATCATCAACAGAGATTTTTGTCATAACTTCAGATAGACTAATCTTATCTTCTGAAGAAGTTATATTAAATTTAGTAATACGTAAAAATTCATTATGCTTACCTGTTTTATATAGATCTAATAGTTCATGGATTAGATCTAGTCTTCTAAGAATCCTATCTCTATCTGTACCCGCTTCATATCTACTGCTTGATCCATTAAATTTATATGCTAATAAAGAATCTTTGTTAACTTTACTCTTACTAATCACTTCTTCAAACGAATATGTTTTAACTTCATCATAAAAATCTAAAAGTTCTGGGGTAGATTTAACAACATCAATTATTAATGGACCACCCCTTCCAACAACTATTTGAGCTTCTTCTACTAACTCTTCAAATGATTTTCCATCATCAATTATCTGATTTGTGTCAATTTTCTTCTTCAAATTTGCAACTAATTTCACAAATATATCAGAATTATATAATTCAAATAACTTAGAGAAACCTGCCATTTCTGCATTAAGTTTATGCGTCAGGCGCAATTCCTTTGTTTTGTTAGGTATATCGAATTCTAACTCTCTGTATAGTTTACTATTTCTAAGAACTTCAAGTTTATTAATATCATTCCCGTAGATAAATTTCACTACTCCTTGAATTACATTACCTTCTTCCATATTGGGAGCAGTTACATCACTAGATGGGATTTGAACTAATCCATCATTTCTGAATTTATTTGCCAAGTCAATAACTTTTTTAGGATTACGCCGGTTTTGAGCTTTTTGTATCTTTACCAAATTATAAGAATCTAAGTCTCCTACCCCTGAATCATAAATAGCTTGCATAGAATCTCCAAAAAATCCTACAACATTTTTCTTAGTACTCTTTTGTAGATGTTCTAATAATATTTTCACAATTAGTGGACTTGTATCTTGATATTCGTCAACAAAAATATAGTTTGCAGTATCCGCTAAAATATCACACAGTTTCTTATATTTCGAAAACATTTTTTCAGCAACTATAAGGATATGATCATGACTTATTTGAACTCTATTTTGGTCTGTTCTACTCATAGAATACCATTCAGCATAGTCAACACGAACATCATCAAAGTAATCATGTGAAATATTTTCTTCTTCAAATACTTCCTTTGGTGCAACGAATAACTTTTGTGAATCATCATTTATTAACTCAACAAGACATTCTTTAATCTCTTTTTGGAATTTTCCAATGACATACCAGATAAACTCATGAATTGTTGAAACCCATAAATTATCATTAATGATTCGTGACCTAATCTCTGCAACAGCATTGTTAGTATAAGTAATACATATAATCGATTGTTTCGGTTCCTCAATAGATATTTTTTCAATAATGGAAATTAACGAATAAGTTTTCCCGCTTCCAGCACCGCCCTCAAGAATAAAATTTTGATCTTGTTTTATAACTTCAAATACTTTTTCTACCTCTGATTCTATTGTTCTCTCAACCATAATAATCCCTCCGAAATATAGTTAGGTACTTTCCAAGTATTTTCTTCATCTTCAAAGTATAATAAACTTGACGCAAATGCAGATTTTTTGTTCACTTTATTCCTAGCAAATTCATAGAAATCTTCTATCTCACCATCATCAAAGTTTTTTAAAGCTTCAAATTCAATAAGACCATCTTTATGTTTAATAATAAATTCTTTATTTAAACCAATAAAGGCATCCTCAAAACTAGCAGGTTGATAACCATTGTCATCTTCGGGAATTTGATATGCAATACGGATTCTATAATCTGATGATATTTTTTCTGCAAAACTCTTTTGAGTTACTATTGAAAAAATTTCATCTCCAGAAATATCAAAGAAGCTTTTAATTGAAGTATTTGTCGTAGATGTAGCATCTACTGCCGAACAAGAATTCATACGATTATTTTCATTTTTATTTGCTGGATCAATATCTGTAATTATCAATACTTTTATTCCTAAGAAATCAAATAATTTCCTAAACACTTGTGAATGAGCACCTGTTTCGATAATTGAAATATTTTGAGAAAGCAATGGCATTGTATTCGAAGCTTTGTTTATTGGATTGGCTATATCTACCTTTTGCATCATCGTAGGAATTAAAATCCTTTCTGTATCACCCTCAACACAAATAACTTTATCAGCAAAAAATAATTCACTACTATTGAGAGTAAGGTACTGCTTTACAAATTTATATCCTAGTTGTTCATCACCATATTCTTCTTTCAATGAGTTAAAAGCCTTTGATACTGCTGTGCCATTATCACGCTTAAAATAAATTAGATCATCAAAGCTACAATCAGAAACTATGTGAGATGAATGAGTTGTAATTAAAGTTTGAACACCGCTAGTATCTCCACGTGCTTTTAGTTCATCATCGTGTACTTTTAACAAATCTTTAATATTCTTGATAAAAATATACTGTAATTGTGGATGCGTATGCGATTCTGGCTCTTCAATATAAACTAGGTTAATATCTGCAGGGTCTTTTTTTATATCTGCCATTACAGTCTCAATTTCAAAAATTATTCCATATAGATTTAAATACCCCAAACCATTATATGTCTCAGGTAATAGACTATCATCATGCTTATAATATAGCGTCGTATTATTACTTATAATATCTTTCTCAGACAGTGATGAATGAATTGCCAACTCTGCTTCACTATCATTTCCACCAAATCTTTTTACTCGTTCAAAGACTGGAGTAAATATCCCTTCGCTACTATCATCACCACTATAAGCTTTCGTTAAAGTTTCATCTGCCTTTAAAATCGCAGATTTAAGTAAATTATTTGCATTGCTGTCAATATCTTCTCCATTATTTAATTTATAAAATTGATTTGACGTCTTAGACAATGAATGGTTATTTTCTTTATTAGATACTTCTCGACTAGCACTGATCCCTCTTACTTTAATAATTTTATGAACATCTTTCATTTCAAGTAAATCAGATTTTTCTTCTGTTAATTTTTGAGTAGAAGGATTGTATCCCAGTGAGTAAATCTGCATTTCGAAAAGTTTACTCATATTTTTCTTCATGAACGACTCAAATCTTGAAAAATCATCTATAAAATCACTAACTTGAAGATTTAACTCACGAAGTTTTTGAATAGGGATTATATACGTAAATTCAAGAATAATAAAATTGTTATCGGGATTTAAATCCATCATGAATGTTTGGATATTTTGATACGAATCTATTTCCGAATATTGAATCCAAATTTGAAGACTAGTACCTAAAATAGGTTCCCAGTCTTTCTCAGAAATATCAGAAACTAACTTTACTTTTTCATAAATTTCTTTTCTATGACTTAAGCTAATATCTTCCCATGTTAAGGTATTACCAGAATTCTTATTGAATATCTTTTCTAACACAGATAAAACCGAAGTCTTACCACAATTATTTTTACCAACAATTAAAGATAAATCATTTTTCAACTCTAGAGAAAAATCCTTCAATAAACGATAATTTTGTACATAAATTTTTTTAATTTTCATAATTTCCCTCTCTATCTCTATCACACAATTCTCTCAACCGTTCTTGTCCCACCTGCAACATCTCCTTCTCTACCTGACTCCACTCCCCAAACAGTAACTCTTGAAGAACATCCGCTGCTGAAGTTTCATTTTCTTTTGAATCATATACAGAACTTCTATCTCGTTGATAAATTTGAATTCTTTCAAAGATAGCTAGTTCTTCCAATTGTCTTGTATTATCAACTAGATGATTTACAATGAAATCATGATGTTCTTTTGGAGTTGCGCGTGCTTGATTTGGATTAATAGCGTACAGTTCTTCGTATCGGATAAGAGTGCTCAAATAGGACAGCTTAGGCTTTGTCGCAATCAAGGCTAATTGCACTTCATATCCCTTGTTTTTCAAGAGTTGTGCTGTTTTCTTTGGAACCTCAATCGTTCGTAAAGTTCCCTCAATCAAAAGATTGTATCTCAAATGACTCAATTCTGTTACTAAAGACTCTACCATTTTGCCTGCAAAATCTTTGGTGTATTCTACACTATCTTTGCCATATTCTTGCTGCAGTTCTAAATAGCGTGGATGCTGAGAACGAAAACTATCGCCATCTATGATAACAATATTTCCTTGAAATTCTTTCTGTTTAATTCGATGAATTGTAGTCTTACCAGCACCACTTTGCCCTCCAAGCAAAATCGCTATAGGTTGCTTACTGGACTTTTTTCCTCTTGTCAATGAGCGAACGTTCCGAGCTAAAGCATGTTTGAATGCACTGTCAGTATAATCTTGGATTCCCATTAGGCTACCACCCGATGATTCACCATGTCTAACATCCGCTCAATACCGTCCAAATAGCCACTATATCTCTCTATTTCATCAAAATTTTCTACTAAATAGATATTCGTATGAATCAAGTCAGATAGATCATCACTCATTAAAATCCAAGGATTAGATTCATCATCAATGCTAATTCCCTGACTATCTTGATAGCAATAGAGTCGAGAAAGTAGATTAGCACCTCTTTCTTTCACAATTTCAATTTTTAAAGTCAATTCATAATCTTCAACAGGATTGAGCATTTTGTCTTCTCCTACGATATCGACATAAGATACATTAAACTTCTGACAAATGATATCTATTAGTTCCGTAGAGACTGAACTAGTTCCATTTTCATAACGACTCAAGCTATTTCGAGAAATTCCAATAATTCGGGCAAATTCTGGTTGTGTTAAGTCATGCGTTTTACGTAAGGACTTTATGTTCTTTCCAATCATGGCAAACTCCTTTATTTTTATAAATCCATTATAGCATAAAAAAGTATAACGCACCAATTTTGGTGCGTTATTGACTATTTTTCCTAAATCTCTCTAAATTCTTCTCCAATTGTTCCTTATGAAGTTGGTTCTTAGCTTTCTTTAATGTGTCGTCCAAAGTTTCTTCTCTGTAAGTTGCTTCTGTTTTTAGTTGTTGTGATTCTTGATTTGGAGTGAAAATGATATCTAGCAGTCGGTCTATTTTTTCAAGATCTTGGACAGACATATCAGATAGTCTATGAATCAGCTTTTTAAATACATCACTATTGTCGTGATTTTTCTTAAAAAATGTTGTAAACATCTATAACCTCTCAAAAAAAGCAGCCTATCAGGACTGCTTAGTGTAATTCGGAAATCGCATCATAAATGGACTGCAATTTCTTATTGTCTTTATTCTTTGTGTCGATCAACGTATGTAGCTCTTCAATTTTCTTTTGACTACTTTGAATATCGCTATTGTTATCTGCAATCAGTCTTTTAAGATGTTGCTGATAACTTGTAGTGATATCTGTTTCTTTTCCTGTTCTAACCTCTGTAATTTTGGGTTTAGAACTAGAATTTGATTCCGTCACAGGTGCTTGTTTTCGCTTTTGAAAAGCTGCTTCATAATTTACATCATTACCTCCTTGATGATTTCCAAATAAGGCCGCAATTTTATCTGGATCTTCTGGATTTTCTGATTTACTTTCTAATGGTTGATTAAAATTCCAATCTTTTGTCATTCACTCATTTCATCCTTTCTAAATTCAGAATCATCGAATTGTCTTTCTTTACCAAAGGCATGATCAAGAGCTTCTTCAAAACTCATGTGACTGATGCTTTGACGCCTTTTGAACGTCGCAAACATCGCTGTCTCCAGTTGCTCTTTGTAAGCAGCTAGTTTTTCTGTCTCTCTTGCTACCTTACTTTCTTGCCTAGTGACCTTTTCTTCTAAGCGTTCAATAATGGTCATATACGTTCCTCCTTCATTCTAATATTAGCTAAAACATCTTGATTTTGTTATCACAATTCTAAACATTGAGAGGTTTGTCTTACTGGTTGATTCCTCAATGTTTCCTTTGCATTCTCGATCATCAATTGTAAATCTGATTTCTTCTCTCGAAGAATATCGTTCCAGTCTACTTTTTCTTTCCCTGATTCATTATCAGGGAAATCCAAGAAAACAGGAAATCCTGATTGAGATAACTTATCAGAAAAATCTTTTCCTGCATCATCACAATCTACCGCAAGTGTCAATAAATCATGATGATTATCAAAATAGCTGGTGGTATCACGAATTGTATTGATTAAAGGCAATAACTTTGAAGGTATTACTGTATCCAAAAATTCCAACTTCTGATTTTCTTCAGCTATCAGTCGTAAAGTTTGATAAGCAACAACAGACCTTTTTAATCCTTCCATAGATACCAAACGAACATCAGATAGACTTTGTTGATGCAGTTCGTAATAGCTCATCAAGTCGATGAACGATTCACAAAAGACCAGTCTATTTGGTTTACCAATGTCAAAGGATATTCCAATATGTCCATGGCTTCCTTTTAGAATCGTTTTTAACCTCTCTCTAGAAAGAGCGGGATTCTTATAAATCCCTTGTAAGCTTGCTGCCTGCAGCTTGTGACGATGATTAAAGCTTTTAAAAACAATAACAGGTTCAACTGTTTCATTTGTTTTCCATCTGGCTTGTGCTATTAAACCCTGTTGAATCATACTTTGTACGATTTCTTCTGAAATTCCTCTACATTCTGTTAAGTAATATCTGGCCAGACTACAGTTAGAATCTTCTATTCTCTTTAAAGGATAATAAAATGGTCTCTCTCTTTTTGCTTGAACAGCTTCTTTTTGAAAAGGTTCTTCAGAAAGAAAGGCTAGAGCTTCTTTAAAGGAAATTCCCTGAACAAGTCGAACAAAATCAATGACATCACCTTGAATATCTCTTGAAAACCATTTAAAAGTATTGGTAGTTGAAAAAATCCGAAATGAATCGTGTTCAGGATGTTCATAGACACTGCTCGAAACTTGTTTAAAGGAGATACCTAAACGATTGGCTACATCAAGAATTGAAATTTGCTTACATTCTTCTATTTCCATGCAATATCATCATTTTGTCGTAGTATTTGGCAGTGATGGAACAGATGAGGATTCTTCCAAAGTTTTGGGAGTGGCCTTATCCAAATCATCTAACCCAGATTTCCAAACCTGTACTTGGTTGACCAATAACTTACCAGGTAGTTTAGAATAGGATAACTTAACTGTTCTTGTTTCTGTCTGATTAGTCTTTGATTGGTTGGCATTCTTTAAATCAGATACATAGGTTACATTATAAGAGACCATGGCAATGGCTTGATTCGTAGTCTGATTGACAAAGATATCTGCTTTTTCAAAATGATAATCCAAAATATAATCCTTATACACTTGGTTCATGGCATCATTTTGACTTGACAATTCTTGAGAATAAGCCGATTCAGTCATATAAGGTTGAATACGTGTATTATTTTCTCCGAGCTTTTCTTTCGTATAGTACTGCGTCAAAAATTCTTTTACAGTATCCGATGACAAAATGCTGGCTTTATCTTCTGCTTGTTTGTCCTCTACAAGTTTAGCTGCAGCCAATTCGATTTCTTTGCGACTTTGTTTAGCAGTAGAATGTTGACCAGCAGTATATCCCATCATGAGAATAAAGCTAGTTGCGGCTACTGCACCAACACTAATTAAGGCTTTAGTTTTGACTTTATTTAACATCTTAGACCTTCTTTCTATAAAAACTAGGTCAAGAATAACAAAAAGAACTTGTAAGTTTTATCACATCACAACGAAATGTAATTCCTACATTTCAGGCGCAAAATCGTACAGTTCAGAGAAAAATATCAAAATTAGCTGTCTTCAGTTTATAATATAAATATGAACAAATTAAAAGAAGAAAATTTGAGAAGAGCTCTTTCTCATATTGAACGCCATAAACAAGCCATAAATACAAGTAATAATAGTGAGGATAATGATTTTCATAAATTATTACTCCAATTTAGCTATGAAGTATATGAAAGAATCAAGGCTAATAAAAAACCTTATCCGAATTTAGATTCAGATAAAGTTTTTTAACCATCTAACAAGTTTACATACTTTCCTTAGTTTTGGAGTTTATGAAACACCAACTGAATCCTAGAACCAACATCAGATTGATGAAAAGGTACACAGCCGTATAACTAGTTAAACCATGTTGTCTGATATCATCAAAGTATAAACTAGGTTCAGTAAAGAACAGATAAATTCCATAGACCTCCACGAAAATAAGAAAACTGACAAAACCAATCAGGAAAAGTCCACTGGCAATAAGAAAGAGTCTCCATAAAAGAATGAGAATTCCTCCTACTGCTAAAAAAATTACTGGGATAAGGAGTAAATCATTCATGACTTTCTCCTTTCTAGTCAATCAAGTGACGGTAATGAGTGGCAAGAGAGGAATCAAATTCCTCTAGCTTTTGAACTAAGTCCAAATACTCCTCTTTTTCATGTTCTTCAAAGTCCACACCTCTATGATTCTGAAGAGAGATTTCCAATTGGCTAGTGAGTTCTCGTATAGAAAAGCTGTAATCGCCTGTCACTTCCTCATAATGTTCCTTTAGTTCCTTGTAGGCATGGTATTCTTCAGGTGTTTGAAATCCCTGTACCAAGGCCTCTTCTAATTGATAATAGGTATCTTCCATCATAATCGTTACCTCGTTTCTTTCTATCTTTATTTTACCGCGCTTTTCTTTTCTTGTCCGCTATTTATATCTATTTTTTAATCCAATTCAAAAGAAAGTTGTTCTTGCTTTTCGTTTCCTTTTTCGTGGAATTGTCTTAAGGCCTGATCAATAATATCTAAATCCGTTTCTGTTTCAATCAATGGCGCGAGTACATCGTATTCGGCCTTTTTAGTTTGATAATCCTCTTCCTTTGGAAAATTTTTCTCAATTTCTACCTTAGCAGTATTCCATTTATCCTTTAATTCATCCAATAAGTTCTGAGTTTTCACTTGGTCCTCTTTAATGTGATCAATCGTATGCTGAAGCCTTTGAATTGTCCCTAAAGGAGAATACAAATCTAAACTGACAGAATACTGATTTTCTCCCACAATCTTAACAGAGAAGGTTTCAGGAAGAGGCTGATTTATTGGAAGACTAAGCATTTTAATGTCAAATCCTCTATAGCTTGCTAGGGTTCGGAATTCTTTGCTGTCAGCTTGATTATGACGGATAAGACGGTGTAGGGATTCACCTGCTTCAGCTCGTTGCTCAAAAGCTTGCTTACCTACTGTCATAGTAAATACCTGGTCTTTTGACATTTCAGACTGTTGAATGTCGCCTTCATACTTGCTTAATCGTTTCTCAAGAATGGGCATATTTTCTTCACAGTATGAGATTGTATGACGATAGTGATCCTTGCTGCGTTGAAAGGCGCGTCTTTGATTTTCTAATAGAGTTAGATTATTCTCTAGTTCCATCTTATATTTGAGATAAGGATTACCTGTTGCTAGTGCCTTAAAATCAGAAGCTGTCATGGTCTGCTCATCAATGTCTTCTGCAGCACGAATCGGCTCCTTAGAAGTCATAATCTGCTTAATATAACGGAGTTTGTTCTCCTGAGTTGCCCATAGATAATTATCAAACGAACCTTTGGTAATATAGTGGTAAATATCCACTTCCTTGTTTTCATTTCCCTGTCGGATAATCCGTCCATTGCGTTGCTGAATGTCACTTGGTCTCCACGGTACATCCAGGTGATGAACTGCTTTCATCTTGCTCTGAACATTTAAACCTGTTCCTCCTTTTTCAGTTGAGGCAAGGAGAATCCGCACCTCTCCTGCATTGACCTTTCGAGACAAACTATTCTTCTTTTCATCACTATTGGCATCATGTACAAAGGCAATTTCCTTACTAGGAATTCCTCTATCAACTAATAAATCCTTTATTTCAGAATAGACATCAAAGCCATTATCCTTTTTCTTAGGTGTGCCAATATCTGAAAAAATCATCTGAGTAGCCTTATTTTCCATTCCTTCACGATAAATTCTTTCAACATTATCCACTACCTGAAGCAGTTTATGATTGTCTGCTAGACTATAGCTAGAGTCCAATAAACGCATATCAATAGCTAGTTTTCGTGCCTCACCCGTAATTTTTAACATGTTATCCTGACTCGGATCAACTGTTCCACATTTGACCGCATCTGACCTCATAACTAATTCTTCTAAATAGAGTTTCTGGTTTTCAGTTAACTCACTCTCAATAGGGATAATATGAGCTTCTGGAACAGGTAAATCCAACATATCTTGTGTTTGAATGTCGGCTGTTTCTTTATAGATTTTCATCAACTCAGGTAGATTGACAAACTTTTTAAATCGTTTCTTAGGTTGGTACTTATCCCCTGTAGGAGCTAATTCCATAGAGTTTTGAATTTCTCCAAAAGCACCTACCCAAGAGTCAAAATAATCAACTTGATAGCGTTTTAAGATATCTGGTTGAATATAGTTCATCATAGTATATAACTCACTAATAGAATTGGAAACAGGTGTTCCTGTCGCAAAGACAATGTTTTTAAAATCATGCTCTTCCTGAATCTGTCGCACCTTCATTTCCATATCCACATTCTTCTTAGAAGTTGTATTGGTAATACCTGCTACATTCCCAAGTCCAGTAATTGGACGAATATTTTTAAAGTGATGTGCTTCATCCACAAAGAGAAAATCAATTCCTAGATTTTCAAAATCAATAAAGCTATCACGATTGAAGCGTTGGAGTTCTTCCAATTGTTTCTCTAGACCACTTATTGATTGCTCTGCTTCTTTAACGGTGTACTTATTTTCAGAATGTGTTTTAATCTCTCGTAGTTCATTGAGTTTATCCTCGATATAATTCATCTGTCTTTCCTTACTGACAGGGATTTTTTCAAATTGAGAATCCCCAATGACAATGGCATCGTAATCTCCTGTAATAATACGAGAAACAAATTGTTTTCTTCTCGCCTTCACAAAATCTTTCTTAGTGGTCACAAAGACCTTTTTAGTAGGGAAAAATTTCATGATTTCTTGGCCAAACTGAGCAGACAAACTAGAGGGCACTACATACAAGGGCTTATGAACCATCCCCAACTCCTTTAATTTAAACCCAGCCCCAAGCATGGTCAAGGTCTTTCCCGAACCTACCTCATGAGCTAATAAGGCTCTTTTTTCTTCTACGATTCTTTGAATGGCATTCTCTTGGTGAGGACGAAGACTGATGTTTTGTGCCAAGCCATCAATGACTAGATGGCTACCGTCATACTCTCGACTAACCGTTCGATTATAAAGGCGATTATAGCTTTCCTCAATGACTTGTTGGACTTCTGGATACCGTGAGACAAATTCTTGAAATAGATCTTGTAAATGCTGCTCTTTTGCTCTTAGAACAGAGGTTTTTTCCAAATCTGTGATAGTCTTTTTCTTTTCTCCTTCCGTAACTGTCATGGTAATCGTCGGTTGGTTTGAATTTAGTAAATTCTCAAAAATCTTTCTTCCTGTATCATAACGTGACCCACTAACTCCAAGACTACTATCTTTGGCACTTGGATAGCGATAAGCAAATGATGTCCTTAAATGAACCTGGCCATCGACAGGATTCACTTCAATGACTTGTTCAACATCTGGCGAAGACAATTCAATTTCACGATTGGTAAAACATTCAAAGGCAAATTTACCATAAACGGATTGAGGAATCCAACGTGACCCTATTTTGAACTCAATATCTGCCAGATGAATCCGTGGAGGGCGAACAGATTCTAACAAATCTAAAGCATGCGACCAGTCATATTCTTGGTTGTTTTCCTCCACTAATAGTTGAACTACTTCTATCTTGTTGAGAATATCTCCTGACAAAAACTGGTTCTTAGAAAGATATTTTCTTTCCCCTCTTAAATAGCTTTCTGGATCCATTAAAATCTGGTCACCTAACTCATCTAAAATAGCAGCTTGGCTATGTTCGGGATAAATGGATACCATATAGTCTAAATCAACCCCTCTACCATCCGATAAACTGGAGTTTAAGGCATCTAGAGCTGTTGAAACTCTTGTAATCACCCTCTCTGGCCTAACCAATGCTTTCTCAAAAGCTAAAGATTTTTTATATTTTACTTTCTGACTTTTAGAATCAATGTATTCATCTTCTAAACTTGCTAGTAAGGAATACTTATCGTCACTATCAAATAAGTTCCGATTGACTGAGGCATTCAAGTATCCAAATTGACCTACAAAGCGGTCATAGTCATGATTGAGTTTACTAAGTAATACCTGAAAATCTGTTCGACTATAATCTGGATGACGTTGAATTTCAATTAAGGCTTGATAGGTCTCTCTTAAATCAACCATTCCCTTAATGCGACTAATATCCTTATCCGATAAGGGACTTTCATAAAAGACAGTTTTTTTGAACAAGCCTTTATATTTCCCCCTTTTACTCGCTTCTTCTGACTTGTATACATCTAGTGCTTCCTCATCTGTCAAATGAAGTTGCACGAATCGGTCTATTTTATGTTCAGACAAAGAACTATCCCAAGCTTTAAAATCTCCCTTCTCGTCTACATAATAACTAATTTCGTCTACTTTTGAACTTTTCCGAATACCATGCGTATCTCGGTAATAAATTTGATTTCCCTCATATCCAAAAGAATAGAGCGCTAAGTCCTCACGTATACGACTTGGGATAGAACTATCCACTTCTTCTTGGATAAAAACAGGTGCTTTCAAAGAATTGTCAATTTGTTTAGGTGCTTCCACATTCTCTAATGCTTTCATTATGTCAGTAGCTAATGTTTCTGATACCCCCTTAACATTGAGGGTTCCTCCATTAAAATTACGTACTTCATATTCACCCAAAACTTGTGTATTGTATTTCCCATCAAAATAAGGATTGATCCAGACACGCTTATCCTCCTCAAAGGGAATAGAACCACTAAAAACAAGTTCTTCCTCATTAATATTCTTTGCTTGATCCTTTTGAAAGAAAAGGAGGTCTGTGGTTACACGAGTACCTGCAATCCTTTTAAAAGCCATATCTGGCAACCGAACTCCCCCTAAAAAATGAGTGTTGGTTTTAATCTCTTGTAAGACATTATCTGTCCGCTTATCCATTGTCCCGATAGATGAGATAATCGACACTTGTCCTCCGTCTCTTACTAAATCAAGTGAGTGTTTGACAAAGTAGTCATGAATCATATAAGGTTTATCATAGTTTTTATCGGCAATGCGAAAATTTCCAAAAGGAACATTCGTTAAGACTAAATCAAAACTATTATTTTGATAGGGCACTTCTTCAAATCCTCGCACTTCAATATGGGTATTGGGGTGGAGTTGTTTTGCGATTGCGCCTGTCACACTGTCTAATTCAACCCCATAGAGTTCTGATTTATCTCGTATACTTCTAGGCATAGCCGCAAAAAAGTTCCCAGTCCCCATAGAAGGATCTAATATCCTTCCTCCCTCAAAACCATCATCCAGTAACTTTTGCCAAATCTGGCGAATAATCATTGGGTCTGTATAATAGGCTGTGAGAGAACTTTGTTTCATAGTGGAGTATTCTGATTTACTTACTAAACTCTTAAGAGTTAAACGTTCTGTTTCATACTTTGGATTGAGTTCATCGAAAAATTCATTGGCAAGACCACCCCATCCAACATACTTGGCTAGTAGCTCTTGTTCTTCTGGACTTGCTTGTCGTCTCTCTTTTTCTAATCTTTTAACAAGTTCAATTGCGGCGATATTCGTTTCAATCTTTTCTCGATTTGTCTTAGGATAAAAATCCTCTAAATCATCTGGAAAAACAAAATCTAGAACAGGGACATCCGTCTCTTCAATGCCTACAATAAGCATTTCTGTTTCCTTATCCTTTTCATTATCTTCTTGCAGATAGGAAAACAAATCTATTTCCTGGCTTTCACTTGGTGAATCAATCTCAATCTCTGAATCTTCTTTTTCAAGTTCTACGAGAGACAATACTTGTTCAATCTCTTCCAAACTGTTCAAGTATAAGATAGGATTCTCTTCAAATAACTGGTTGGAATCATTGAATAGCTCTAGGCGAACTAAGTCATTTAACTGTGCATTTTCAATCGAAACCAACTGAAATACTTGTCCTTTATAACTTACTTGTGAACCGATTGGATATTCCCTCAAAGCTTCTTCTACAATTTTATCTACTTTAGATAGGGAATGAACTTCCACATTTTCTTCTACCTGGTCAATATTATCTAAAGGTAAGACTGCTTCCTCTACTTGCTTAGACTTTTCTCTTATAGCCTTTACTTCATCAAAATGAGTAATAATCTTCAGCTTTTGTGTCAGTGGTAGTTGTTTGTAGTTTTCTTCATGATGGACAAAATCCGTAACAGTATCTAAAGTAGCCATCAATTCTGAACCCAAATAGGCTAGAACATCTCCTTCTTTTTCTTCAAAATGAATCTCAAGAACCTCTTTTTTTAGTTCTTTGGAATCAACCATTAGAAGAAACTCCTCTATATCTCTACTAATGCGGTCAGATAGATTATTCGCAACCCGATAGACATTGACTAAATTGACATCCTGATTCTGATGAGATACAAGCTCACTTAATGGTTCTAACTTCTCTTTTTCAGATTGGGTATAAAATCGAGTGGAAAGGTTATAGGTTGCGACTTCTAGCACCAAGTTTTTCTCAAAATTACTTAATTGAGATAATTTACTTAGACCCGCTTGCCCGAAATTTCTTGTGTAACTTTCTAAATCTTGGTCATTGTTTTCAGAACTAGCCTCTAGGAAAGAAATAATATCTTGATGAAACGAATAGACATGAGGTATCTCTTCTATCTTGCCATCTTCAGCCAAAAAACTCTCTACCAAGTCTTGCCATTTCTCATCAAAATGTTGCGCTTGATAACGAAGAAATAGGCCCATTTTCTCCCTATCTTTTGGAATTGTTCCACGAAACATAGCCAATAATTGCATTACTTCCATACTCGCTCCTTTCATCTATACGAAAATAGGAGAATCACATGATTCCCCTACAACTCTATCTCCATTTCAACCTCTTGAGGACTGGTTTCTAAATCACTAGACAAAAGAGAAACGGCATCTGTTCTCATGTAGTAAGTATATAAGTCTTCTAGGTCTTGTTGGTTTTCAATCCCTGTTTCAATACTAATCAGAGCCTGTATAAATTCCTTGTAGTGACTCTCCATCATATCTGAAATCTTTTGTTTCATTTCCATAAATACTGAAGACGGTTCAGTTATACTTGTTTGGTCCATGTCTTGTAAATCCTTTTCTAAGGGATTGGTTCCTTCTTCTACTTCTACTAAATCTGAACGACCATCACCATCAGAATCTGCGCTAAGAGGATTGGTTCCTAGCGTCAATTCTTGAGCATCAGTCAGTCCATCTTGATCCGAATCACGTTGATAAATGGCTTCCATATACTTCCTTCTTTCCTAGTTAATCTTTTTTCACTCCAATCCTACCAAATATTTCTTGAAAGAAGTATCACAACAAAAAAGAGAACGAGCCAAAACTGCGTTCTCCTTAAAATGATAAAAATATATTTTATGCCACAAAAGATATGTAAACTAATCTTTTAAATAATAAAAAAGTTCCGATGTTTGTAAATGTTTTGAGTAAATGGAAATTACTTTTTCACCTTTTGGAAATACTGTCTTTCTCTTCAAATCTAATAAAGATTGAGGAACAATTTTCCTTGATGTCTCTTTCAATGTTAATGCTAGTATCTGTTTTCTTGTACGAAGAGCATAATCAAACTCCAAATACAAATAACGTCCTGAACCAGTTAGATGAACATGCTTTCCCAATAACTCCTCAATGGATCCTAAAACTTGTAACTTTTGCATTGTGGTTCCATCTTTTTTTATTTTCAACTCATCAATTATGACATGTCTATTTAAACAATCGTCAAAGAAACTGCCTGCACCTTTTTGGTAATCAACACCACATAGGTGCATGAAATTAGTAGGTGAAAAATGAAGCTCAACACTTTCAATTTCCGTTTCATAATACATGATTTTGCCAACAAAGTGTTTTTTAAAAAAAGAAGCCGCAATTTGTAACTGTGTAAAAAAACGCTGAAGTTTTATTTTTTCGTTGTAATTAGGATTACGATAAACTTCAAAATTTTCCATATTTTCCATATTTTCCATATTTTCCTCACAAAAAAGGTGGTTTACAGAGTCTGTAAGCCACCTAGTCAGTCGGTTTATTCTGGTGTCTGCCACCGCTTGGCCCTTACGTCCAAGATTGCTATCGGATTTCGTTCTGGTGTCCGCCACCGCTTGGCCCTTATGTCCAAGATTACTATCAGATTGACCATGAGCCGACCACTCATCTACACTATTTATTTTACCTGAAAATATCTAAAATTTCAAGTGTAAACTCTTCTATTTCGTAGTATAGGCAAAACTAATGGCACTATCTACTTGCGAGATTTTTCTAAAGGTATAGTTAGGGTTGCCACCATAGTTGGTTTCAGACACGAGGAAAGAACCATCGTCATAGACCTTCTCTACAAAAGCCACATGACCATAGTCTGCTGGTGTGCCATGTGTACCTCCCGCAAAAGAAACAATAGCACCTGCTCTTGGTGTAGAGCCAGTTTCCCCACCAAGACTTGAAGCTGTCGCAACCCAGTCCTGACCATTTCCCATGGTATTAATGATTGAAATCTTCTCTCCATTACTTCCTTTTAATTTTAAGCCTAATTGATTCATACGAGCCGCAACACCCCATGTACATTGTCCATAGGCATAGGCCATACCATCTCCACCACCAGGAACAGAATGCTCATACAAGTCCCCACGAACCCCTTCAAGAGATTGCGGGTCACTTTTTGCCTGTCCTCCATTTGTTTGGCTGAAACCTTTTTCAATTTGGTAATACCATTCCGTTGCTCTGGTTTGTCTTTCCAGTAGTTTGTCACCAGAATTTCCCTCCCAATAGGTGAGGAAGACTTGGGCAAGATTGGCTGCACTGCCCGTATTTTTAAAGAAATCCTTTAACCAACTTTGATAGTAAGGACTATCTCCATGAAGCATAAAGTCAAGCTGGAGGTCTAAATCATACCACTTCTTATTTTTGATATGTGCATAATTCAATAAAGCTGTATGACGTGTTGAACCATCTGCGGTATCCGTCCATTGCCCTAAACCTAGACCTCTATGAAGAATATTAGGATAAGCACCTCCATAAATGGCTGGACCTCCAATTGCTAACCAGCTTTCATCATCCCATGAGGAATCGGTAGCGCCAACTGGAGGAGATAAATAATCTCCTTCAGCACGTTTAGGATTGATAGAAGACTCTACCGACCAATTTCCTAAAATAGCCGCAATGGCTTGGGGACTTGCCCCTTGAGATTTCAAAAACTCATAAATATGTTTTGCACGTTCAAACTCATCCCCACCAAACTGACCAATGGCAGGTAAGATAGTGGTCTGAAGTTGAATGACCTTTGGAAAATAGAATTGCGGATTGACATACACCAATTTTTCTTTCTTGTTCTTATACTTTTGATAAGAAACTTTCAAACCTGTATCGTCTGGTGTTTCACCAATAATATCACCCGTTAGGACTCTTGTCCCCTCAATCGCACGGCCATTATGAATAGAGTACAAGGTCAATCGACTCTCATTCTCTCCTTTTCCGTTAGTGAGAATAACATTGTTGCCATCAAAAGATACAACTCCATCCATTGGTGCGACAATCGTTTGGTGAGCCTTCGCTTCTAGTAGAATGTACTCCTGAAGAGTAGGTTTCCCGTCTAAATCATAGTATCCGTAACGATAAGTCATGGTTAGACTATCTTCGTTGCTTTTCCCCTCAAATGGATTGTCCAATTCCTGCATGGAAGCATACACACCTTCTTCTTTTAGTTCCTTCATTTCCTCTTGATCGTCTTTCGATAGTTTATACTTAGGAATTTCATAGAGGTCTTGCATGGATTTCAAATCTTCCCCATCGTTTAAATCATGCCACAAAGTAGACAAAAAATTCTTATAAGTTTCTGAACTAAATAAGTGAACTGGTTTGTGTAACTCATAGTCATGGAACTTAAAGTTCATATACCCCATCACATCATCAACTTTTGTGTAATAGGTAATGCCTTTATCATTTGTTCGGGTATGTTCTGCATCTTCCCAAGTTATGTGGGTATAAGCTTTAGTCAATTCAAATTCATCTTGTTGAATCAAACTAGCAGATGAAAATCCTAAAAAGAAGCTCATCATCAGTATGAGGAGAAAAATGACTCCTCCAACTATCCATGTTGCAGGATTCCCAGTCGCAAATGTAAAGAAAGAAAAGGCTGCTTTTAGTTTTTGATAGATATTTCGGACACTTGTAAGACCTTGTTTCTTTAATTTTCGAAACCGATTCTTAAAGGAACTTGGGTTGTCTTTCGCTAGTTTCCATCCTTTTCCATCCTTAAAATGATGGTATCGCTCTTTTGTGTTGGTCAGTCTTTTCTTGGTAAAACGACCTGTTGCTTGTCCTGTTTTGACACTAGCTTTCCCCAGATTATAAGAAAGCCGACTGTAGCGTTTCCCTTTTCTAATGGTCTCTTGAAGTGTGCGATAGCCTTCTAAATCTTCATTTTCTGAAACTAACTCTCCACCTTCACGTCCAAGGACATAGAGAAAGGTTTTGGCTTTCCTACTGACTTTTTTGGACTTATAGGCTTGTTTAGTAGATTTTAGATTTTCTTTTGCGGCCTTGACTTCTTTCTTAGCTTTTAATTCTTCTAAACTCTTCCCTTGAAAGAAAAAATTAGATTTTTGTTTCGATTCCTTACCATAAAGAAATTTTTGATTGGTTTTTCTTTCTTTACGACTCTCTTTTCTTTCTTCTTTTCTTTCTTCTTTTACTTCTACCTTGGCTTCTCTAAATTGCTTCTTAGCTATTTTCAATCGTTTCCTAGCATGAGGCAACCGTCTGTCTCTTAATTCTTTGCGATTCAAAAGAGATGGAGGACTATTTTGAAGAATATGATTGTAGTCTTCATTTGCTTGTTTTACTCTAGCCTTTGAAGCTTCACTCATCTCCTCTAGCTTTTCTTTTATCTCTTTTTTCCATGCTTTTTCATCCAGTACAGCGGAATCTTTTTTCTGTTTCTTCACCTCCTTCTTTCCTTGTTTCAAGAATTTCTTCTCATCTTTTAGACTTCTTCTAAATGCCTTTCGGGCACGTATGATTTCTCTTTTATCCTTCATTTACCTTTCCCTTAATTAGAAGCCATTTTATCAGGATCCGTACTCATGATATCAAACAATTGAGTACCTTGAGGAATCTTATTTTTAAAGGGTACGACAACTGAACCAGCTTTTATCAGTCCTGCCCCTTTTTCTGGATTGACTAGGTATTTTTCAAGTTCTTTTGACAAGCCTAAGAGTTGAACCAGTTCTTCTCTATCATTTTTTGCTTGCTTGAGGAGAATCATAAATTCACTATTTGCAATAATCCGTCTACCATTTGGATCTAACAATAAGGTTTCGACATTTTGGGTTATCCCAGTCGGACTGGCTCCATATTTTCTGACACGACTCCACAATTTAAAGAAGAAATCACTGGCATATTTATCTAGTAAAAGAAGTTGCATTTCATCAAAATAAATCCAGGTCTTCTTCCCTAATTTTTGGTTCCGAACAACACGATTCCATATCTGATCAAAAACAACCATAAGAGCGATTTGTTTCAGCTCATCTCCTAACTTTTTAACATTATAGATTAAGAAATTAGATCCTGTCTGAATATTGGTCTTATGAGAAAAAATATCAAGAGAACCTTCGACATACAGTTCCATATCAAGTGCCAAATTCTGCGCTTCTTCTTCTGGTTGTTGACTCAAGACAAATACCCATTCTTCCAAAGAAGGCTCTTTAAATGACTGATAGGTGAGTCTCGTAACTCGGTCGATAATCGATTTTTCTCTTCCATCCATTTTCCTATCCAATAACTTGCCGATAAAGGATAAAAGAAATTCTGATTTTACCTTAACAGGATCCTCATCCATATTTTCATCAGACAAATCAAGTACATTGAGATAGGTTTGGGAATCTGGCGCAATATCAATCATTTCCCCACCAAAAGCCCGTCCAATAACACTGTACTCTGCTTCTGGATCCACGATGATAATTTCTGTATTTTCACCAGATTCCTTGATTTTTGTCGTGATAATTTCATGCTTGGTTGCCATCCCTTTACCGGCTCCAGATGTTCCTAAAATCAGACCAGACGGTGTATTTAATAGGCTGCGATCAATGGTAATAATATTACTTGATATTTGATTGATACCGTAATATTTCCCACTACGGTCTTGTAAATCTACTGAAGTCCATGGAGAGTTCACTGCTACATTAGATGTTAATAAACTCCGTGATACTCCCTCTAAAAAATCACAACCAAATGGCAGTAAGCTATTAAAGGCTGCTTCTTGCATATATGGAAGTTTATCAATCATTAGGTCATTTGAGCCGGCCACTTGTTGAATCGTGTCTAGTGCTTGTTTGAGTTCTTCTTCATCCTGACCAAAAACACCAATCAAGAAGACAGTTTGAAATAGTTTATCTCCTGTCTCTGTCATGGTTTTTAAGAGTTCCTCAGCTTCATCGATATTGCTTTCTAATACATGGCCTACTTTTTCCAAATAGATACCTGTACGAGCAAGTTTTTGTTGTTCCCCAATCTTTTGGGATTCCATCAAGGTTTTCTTCGTTCGTAGTTTCTTCATGGCATCAGCCTTGGTCGAACTTTGAGCATGGAGGCTCACAATCAATTCCAAATCTCCTTGCATGAGGTCTCGAATAAATTGATCCCCTAATTCCATGCCGTAGTCTCTCACATAGACAATCTGCAATAAGCGGTCATTGATTTGTAGGTAATTCTTGTTTTTGAAATCTAAGAGATTAGGCGCTATGAAGTGACGAGTTGTCTGACCAGATCTCGTTAAATCACGGTAAGAAAAAGGAAGATGGTGTTCTCCTCTAAGCATATCTGCCAACAAGTTCACCCGTTCTTCTCCAGCCAAGGATTCAAATCGAGCATCAATTTCTGAGAAACCACTCTTGAAATATTCTCCTATTTGGGACAAGGAACGATAGGCTTGTTTGGGATTAGAATCCTTTCTACCAAAGCTAATCAGTTTCACAGCTGAAAAATTATTTTCACCACTGTCTAAATTCTGATTCATCATCCGATTCAATTCTTTACGATAGCTATCATATCCATCTTCTTTTTCCTCATACAAAACACTTTGTCTAAACTTTTCTAAATTCAATCTTTTATTAAAGATGGTCAATTGGAAGTTGGTTTGGTCGTCTAAAGAGTTAATCAAATCAGAATACTTCTCAATGATTGCGCCCTTATCTTCTAAACCAACAGTTTGGTAATTGACATCACCAAGTAAATAGCTTTGTGAGAAATAATCTTCTTTTACCTGCATCAGACCATTTTGATACAGGGCTTGATAGGAAAGAGTATTAGCCGTTGAGGGTAACACTTCCTCTTTTTTCCCTTTAACTTTTTCCTTTTTATTAGTCATTGAAGTTTTTTGTTTCTTTAATGTATTTGATTTTCTTTTCATGTTCAGGTCCTTTCTTTCCTGTAATTGTGCGTAGGGGAACCGTTAATTCAAAATGAAGACGGTATTTCAAATAATGTTCAAAATATAAATCATTGGGTTTATAGACTCCAAAAAGCATGAGGGGAATGGTAAAGGCAAACACAAAACCGTAAACAAACCAATCTCCAAATTGCCAGAAAAAGAGATTCAAGCCCAAAACAATAATTGTGACAATAAAGGCTGGTAAAACAAAGATGATTTGCCTTGTAGTGAAGCCTAACCAAGCTCTGTGTTGGTATTTTGAGATGTCTTTAAAGACACGTGTATTCATGACTTTCCTTTCTAAAAAGGCTAAGAAGCAATCACTTCCTAGCCTTTATCTAATTACATACCTAAGATTGAGCGAGCCGTACGTTGAGAACCAACGAGGGCAATAATCAGTAAGATAGCTTGTATTAAACTACCAAACATAATCGCAAGAGATTGCAGGACTCCTGCACCATTTGAAACAGCTATTTTCCCAGCAGATTCAAACAAAGGAACAAGAGAAACAATCAGAAAAATGAGAACCCCTTGTACCGCATAGACCATAATATTTTTTAAATAGCCAATACCAATAGACTTCCACTCATCACTTAAAAATGTTGGAATCGTAAGAGGGGCAAATGGAATCATAAGGTAAAGTTGAATAAATCGAATGGATACCAAAAGATTGACCATGGCTGCACTTACTATCCGAACAAGCCAAATGAGGAGGGCGAAAAAGCCTACAATCATCCGGCCAATAAAGCCTGAACCTTTTAATCCAGAGATGGTATCATACTTTGCCCCACCGTGAGCCACAATCGAAGCCACTTGTTCAATGGCATGACTCGCAATCCCGATGATGGCTTCTACAATGACGGTAGTGTTGGTAATTACAACTGCGACCATGATATAACTAATCAACATCGGGGCTAATGCTTCAAAGGTCATCGCTCCACCTGAGTTAGCAATCTTCTTTGCCATCTTCGAAAATTCTAAGATGAGAACAACTGATAAAATCGCAACTCCAAGAGGCTGCATGACACTTTTAGTAATACTAGACATATAAGTCCAAACGGTTGGATTGTAGTTAGATAGGGATTTAATCAGATCTACCGTAGATTGTAAATCCACATTAAATCCTTCAAATAAATTTTCAGCTGATATTTTTTCAGATGCAAGGTAAACAAAGGGTGAGACTAAACTAAGATTCATGTCATTGTTTATCCTCCTAAATTGAAATTTGAGTTACAAAGGCTCCAGCAGCCCCTACCATAACACCACCGACAATTTCAAGAATGGCATTCCGAACACCTGGTCCACCATCTTTAATGTTGGTTGCAAGGTTGACAATCCCCACAACAACGAGAAAGGCACCAACTGCAATCAATCCCTTCTGTAACAAAGACATAGCTTGTGCAAACATAGCACTTGCGTCTACTCCATAAACAAAACCTTTAAAATGCGTAATCATCTATTTCCTCTTTTCTATTTTTATTTTAAACTAGATTCAAAAGTTAAATCACGAATTCTAAGGCCTTCAAGATGATTTTCTTGTCTTTGATTCAAAGGATTGATTTGATAGTTCCACCACCGTTCATCGGTTTCTTGATTGGCTAGGTATTTCCAGTTTGGATGCTTAGTGGAACTGTATTTTTTGCTTTTAAAGACTGGCATATTAGCAATTCGAACCAGGCATTCATGCCGTTTCATATTTCCGACTTCATCAGGTGTCATTAAATCACGAGCAATCTTTTGATGAGAAAGGGATCCTGAACCTGTCTGGCCAAAGGAACGACTAGTATTTCGAACATCAATGGTTTGTTTACCGAGTAAGCCACTCATAAATTTAAAGGTATCTTCATCATTACCACCTAAGTAGACTAAACTATCACAGTTCCCCAAAATGGTTTTCCAAGCTTCTTTTTCTTTATAGAGTCCTTGAAGTTGGGCAATATTTTGTAGAATGGGAACGAGGCTCATGTTTCGAGAACGGACTGTTGAGGTTTGTTCAGCAAAATCTGGAATTTCTCCGATATTTGCGAACTCATCTAAATAGACTCTCACATGAAGAGGCAATTGACCCTTAAAATCAATATCTGCTTGTCTTGTTAGGGTTTGAAATACGGTTGAAAAAAAGAGGGCTGAAAGAAAGCGAAAGGTACTATCATTATCTGGGATAACTAAGTAAACCATTGATTTTTCCTGGCCCCATGTCTTCATATCAAGGGTATCTCTTTTGGTCAAATCCATGACATTTTGAATATTGAAGAGGGCAAATTTAGCAGTGGTTACAGCTATAACAGAATCCAGAGTCTTATCTTTATAATTTTGAAAATCTGCCCAATTTCGCATGGTAAAATTTTCAGTTCCATACTTTTTAGCATAATTTTCAAATAGAATTTCTAAGACACTTTTTTCTTGGTTTTCACCCTTGGATAAGTGTTTAATGAGTTTTGAGATTTCAGCAAAACTTGGATAACGCCCTCGTTTTTTTCGCTCTTCCACTTCTTTTTTTTGACGTTTCAACAAGTTTTGATATTCTTTTTGACTTAAACGACTTTCTTCTATGAGCTGTTCTCTTGTTTTGGGTGGATTATAGAAATCGACCAAGTAAGAGGCTAAAGCACGGACTAAAGTCATAGAAGCTTCATCCCAAAATGGATCACTACGGGAGCCAGAGCCTTTGGTGTTATTGAAATAAACCGTCAGCATGCGATTCAAATCGTTTTCTGTCTCTATATAGCGAAAAGGATTAAAGCCATCTGAGTTCTTCATATTGACTAAATCTAACACCTTTACTTGGTAGCCATGTTCTAAAAAGAGTTTGCCTGTTTTCTCGGCCAAGTGATCTTTAGGATCCACTACAATATTAGAACTATTCATCTGAATCAGATTGGGTTTCACAAAGCGAAAGGTCTTCCCACTTCCTGAACCTCCAATCACCGCAATATTCTTATTTCTATCATATTGAGGTGGTTTTTTATCTAATAATGTCAGACGAACATCTTGTGCTAAGATCGTATCATTAGAAAATTCCTTGCCGTAAAAGAGCTTCTTTTCTTTTAGGGTTCCAAAACGGGCGCTCCCGTATTCTACCCCTTCTCGGTATTGTTTTTTACCAGTCTCTAGATAGAGATAAACCAGCAACATCATCACAAAGCCTAGTAGAAAAAAAGCACTTGATTTTCCAGTAAAAGAAACATTCCATGGCGACTGAAGAACTTCATCTTGACCTTCCATTAGAAGATGAGTCCATTTATCTAAGCTATTTCCAGTATAGGAATCATACAAAAGCGTCAAACGATGAAAAAGATAGCCTAGGAAGATACCTAACAGTGAGAATAGTAGGAATTTCTTTCCACTGTACATCATCTCACCATCTCTTTCTGTTTAACGGCTCCTTCTTGTCTAAAGGTAATTTGGGATTTAGCCTCATCAATTGCATCGTCTAATGACTTATCCATAGTAAAATCAGCTAATTTCTCCGGATCATTAACCATTTTTTCTAACAGATGGTCTAAATGATTATCTAGAATCGAACGGTCTTTCGTGTAGAAATGTAGAGAATCCCCTTGCCAAGCGATGGCTAAAGGAATCTCTTCTTTTTCTAAAAAGGCTTTAAATTTCTCTATATCAATTGGTTTGTCTAAAAAATCTTTTTTCAGATTAATCGTATCAATCGAATAAGGAGATTGTAGCAATTCTTCTAATTTCTGTACCCCTATCTTATAGGCAGAATCCTGTGCTAAAGCCTGACGTCTAGACCATTCTAGAATCTTTAAGAGACTTTTGACAGTAAATAAAAGACTACGCTCAGCATATTGAACTGCCATTCGTTCCTGTTGTTCAGAGGACATCTGATGCCTCCTTCTTCACAAATAGCAGCTTTCCTTCTTTATAACGATAAGCTATCAATTTCTGACGTTGCTTAATCGACTTGACAACCTGCAGTAGATCTCTCGAATAAGGTTCTCGAAGAGTAACTTCTACTGCTTTCCCATCAAAGATACCAACACGTTTAAATTCAATGTAGTCTTTTTTGAGATGTCCTAAGCCCATACCAAAAGGAAAGTGATGAATCAATTGGATGGTACAACCACCTTTATTTCCCATTTGTTTCAAATCATACAAGTTTACTACCTTCATGATTAACTCCTTTATCTAGTTTGTCGCATCGTTTAAGTCTGGTAACGATAAACTCCGTGTCTGTTAGAAAATTCTCACACACGTCTTGTGCCAGTTGCCCTTCACAGGGAAATACTCTCAGTCCCTACTTACACAGGCACGCTAATCAAGACGGAGTGGATTCAATTTTCAAAGAACAGGTAGCTTTATTATAGATAAGAGTAGTTGAAATTTTTATCACATTTTTTATTTTCCTGCAGAGCTAAATTCATACTAAACAAAGATTTTGAAATAAAAGACTAACATTGTTACATAACGTTAGCATTTCATTTCCCTAAAATAAGCTAATTTTGTCTAAAAAAGCAGCAAACTATAAACTAGTAGGTTCCACACCAAATGTAAACCCATACTTCCCCATAAGTCAGATTTATAGCGTACAAGCCCTAAAAACATCCCAAGTGAAACATATAAACACCAAGCTAGAATGGTTCCTGGATGATGTACTAAGGCAAATAAAACACTTGTCAAACCAACTCGAATATCTAATTTTCTAACCAAGTTCCATAAAATTTCTCGATACAGAAATTCTTCAACCATACTCGCATTGATTAAGAACAATAAAAATGAAAACCAAGGAACCTGATGTTGTAGGCCAATTAAGTTTGCTTGATTCGTGCTTCCTTGAGCATGGATTAGGCTAAAACATAGACTTATAATCAGTAGGCTAGCTAATCCAATACCAAGCCATTTCATCCTAGATTTCATACTGACCTTATGCACTTTTTTACGTTGGCCATACATCCATAAAAAAGAAATGAGTGACGAACCATAGAGAATCTGTAGTATAGTTAACTCACCGATACAAAGAAATTTCAGTAAGTATAGAGATACCAATAGGACATTTACTTGTTGGAATATATAAACTGGAATTATTCTTTTCATAGTTACCTCCGAAATAAATCTTCATAATCTAAATCTAATACCTGTACAATCCTTTCTACCCATGGACTTTGAGGCATTCGTTGTTCCACCTTGTAGTGCCTAATCTTTTGATACAAACGATTCAATTCACTTGGATAGTGAAACTCTCCCGCAAACATTTTTCTGGTTAACTCAATCCAGCTAATATTTCTTTCAGCCAAAATAATGGACAAGTTCTCCCAAAATCGTTCAGCCATATTGCTTCTCCTTTAACTAGATAAATAATGTGTTTGTTCCATGTAAATCAATTGTTTCGTATCTCTTGGCAATAAAGCTCTAGCTTCCTCCAAATTTAGATTTGGATAAACTCTCTTATTTGAAACCGCAAGAGGAAGTCTGATGGTTAGTTCAGGATTTTTTAATATCATTTCAATGAAATCCGTTAATCTTAAATTGTCACGGTTCTTAAATCGTAATAAATTGGGAGATAAAAACTCAAAACAATCTGAAGAATAGCTCATCAGCTCAATTAATTTATCCCTTGTCATTTCAGAAATCGAATGACAGGATACCTCAATGCCATAGTTTTGGAAGAATTCTAAAAGAAGTTGATTTCTATGGTTATTTTTACTTAGATAGAGATCAATCATGGGAGACCTCCCAAAGATTCGGTTCCATTTTATATTCTGAGACGATTAAGGAATCTAATAAATTGGAGAAGTTAATCGGTTTCTTGTCTTCATCATAAGCTTTTACAGTTACTTGGGTTGTAAGTATTCCCTCTTTTCCCTCGGCTCGATAGCCTTGCCCATATAAAACAAAAACAAGATTCTGATGATCATCTACAAAAGCATCAGCTCCGTTCTTTATATCCTGACTTTCAAGGAATTCCATAATGTTTTGAAGATAGGATTCATAAAATAGTGGGTAATTATGTTTTTTATGGTAATAATCTAAAAATGTCACCTCAAACTCACATGGATAATTGGGCATCAAAAATATTTGTTCATCCAACTGCATCATTTCTGCATCATGTAATTCTGTTTCTAATTCATCACAATATAGTATTGACTCTTTATTTAACGCTTTCATCTTTTTCCTCTATTTCTTTTAATTTCTTTGCGATTGCGGCAATCACAGGAACGGTTACACTATTACCAGCTTGTTTATAGAGCTGACTATTACTAGAAACTTTTCTAGCAGCTTCAAAAGCCCAATCAGGAAAGCCCTGCAGGCGAAAACACTCTTTAGGAGTGATTCGTCGTATTCTCAAACGGTAAAATTGTCCATCTATTAAAACACCAGCTACTTGGTAAACTTGTTTATCTTCTCCTTCATAGCTAGCCACTACTACTCCCATTTGCCCACTAGTTGTTAACGTATTAGCTATACCTTTTCCAACTCTACCACGACGATACTGAGAACTTGGTCTTTCTAAATTGATTGAATCCCCAATCTCTGCTTGAGCATATCCTTTTTTCGTTGCCTCTCGGACTTTTAGAAATTGGATTGGTTCTGGAATTAGTATTTTAGGAATTTTATCTCCACCTTGCATTGTAGTCAGTGTTGGAGATAAGCCCTCACTTCCATAGACACGACCTGTCTCCTTAAAGCTAGTCGGTAAATCTCCAACAACGACAATGCCATGACGATCCTGAGTATTTAAAGTAAACATTGGCTCTTGATTATCCTTGAAACGTCTACCATTTTGTCTTTTGTCTAATCTATCTGGTGTCATACAAGGAATCGCAACCTTAAATCCTTCTCCTTTTCCACGAACTAAAGTTGGCGCAAGACCTTCTGAATAATAGACTTCACCACTCATTCCACTTCTTGATGGATTTAAATTCCCTAGTTCTTTCAAAGTCTCAGAGTTAGTTGCTTGACCTTCTCGTCTGAAAGGAAATAGGAGTCTGGTACCTTTCTTTCTAGAATGTCCGATAATAAACACCCTCTCTCTGTTTTGGGGAACGCCAAAATCCTTACTGTTAAGCACCTGCCACTCAACATCAAACCCCAACTCATCAAGCGTGGTAAGGATTGTGGTGAACGTCCGTCCCTTATCGTGATTGAGTAGGCCTTTAACATTTTCAAGAAAAAGAAAACGTGGTTGGATTTGTTTGGCCGCCCGAGCAATTTCAAAGAACAGAGTGCCTCTAGTATCTTCAAATCCCAATCGTCTTCCTGCGATTGAAAATGCTTGACAAGGGAATCCCCCACAGATGATATCGACTTTCCCTCTAAGTTTTTTAAATTCGTCATCTGAAACATCTCGTATGTCATGAAATTCTATTTCTCCTTCTGTTTGAAAAATGGACTTATAAGATTCTCTAGCAAATTTATCAATCTCACAAAATCCAATACACTCGTGTCCGACACTTTCCATTCCTAGTCGAAAGCCACCGATACCTGAAAATAAATCAATAAATTTCATTTCTTTATCACCCCTTTCTGATCGACTATCAATGTCCAAAGTGTCACACCACTTGAAATGACAATGAGCATAACTAATATCCACTCGATTGGCGACATTTAACCACCTCCTTTTCTAACACGGTTATTCCAAACGGAATACAAGCCATTAAACACAAATTCAGCAAGTACTTCCGCTCGTCTAACAAAGTGAACATTATCTAGAGCATACTGATAGATTCTCTCAAAATCAGTCATAGCAATTTCACTAGCTGTTTCAGAAAAACCTTCTCGTCTAAATTGATCTTGTACCAATCCCCAAATATAATCTCGATCATATTTTGTGACCTTTTCGACTTTTCTTCTCAAAATAGGTTGAGAATTCCTTTCTTCCTCATCCTCAATAAATAAAGATTCAGTCTCACTATATTTAGTCTCACTAACTTCAGTCTCACTAGGGGCTGAATAAGAGACGGGGGCCGTTTCATTTTCATCCTGCCCTAGTCTTTTTTTAACACTAGGCCTGTTTGAATTTCCTACTTGGGTAGAAGACAATTCCCCTAAATAAATCTTATTAGCAAGTCTCCCTTTCTCACTTGAAGACTGTTGAACTTCATCAATTAAGTCATATTCTTTAAGAATTTTTTTGATGGACAGTAATTTTGACTTCGAACAACCTAATAGCTTCATCAGTTTAGAATTAGAAAATACTAAATAAACCGCTCCTTCTTCATCTATCCAACCGCGACTGAGAGATAATTCTAAACGATCCTTTAAAATAGAATAAGCTACCTTTACTTCTAGTTTCATATCCATATATTTCTCATCCTCAAAAAGAATTTTAGGTAATTTGTAATACCGTTCTGAAGTTTGATATTGATTTGCGGTTATTCGTTTCATAACGCTCCTCCAAGTTCTTTGAGTATTAAATTTCCACTTGATTCCAATCGAACCAAGCCACTTTTTTCTAATTCAGCCATAAGAGAGATGGCTTCAACAATATCTATTCCCATTTCACGTACTAAAAATGAAATGACAATATAGCGTGATGATTGTAATTCTTTTGTCATTTTCCCTCCTGAAAATAAAAAAAGGAGAACAATATACAATTGTTCTCTCGTTAGTTAAATATTTATTGTTGTATTCATTTTTCCGATGCGCAAACGACATCTACAAATACATATACATCTATGTGCCTTTTTAGGACTTTTCTGACGTCAAAATTGCCTTTATCTACAAAGACAAAATGCTTGTAAAATAGCTTAAAATCAAGGATTTTCACCCTATTTTTCGTTGTAGCAACACTACACACTCCACGTGATGCGTTTGAGGAAATAGATCCACCGGCTGTACTTTCTTCAGTTCATAGCCCAATTCTTGATAGCGTTTGATATCACGCGCCATGGTTGCTGGGTTACATGAGACATAGGTAATCTTCTCAGGTTGCATGGCGACGCTGGCTTTGATGAAGCTTTCCGTCAAGCCCTTGCGTGGTGGATCTACAATGATGACGTCTGGTTTGATACCATCCTTGCTCCACTTGGCCATAGCATTTTCAGCTGAGTCAGCCACATAGTGGGCGTTAGTAATGCCGTTGCATTCTGCATTTTTCTTGGCATCTTCAACGGCTGTTTCGATGACTTCAACGCCGTAGACTTCCTTGACCTGTTTGGCAAATGATAAACCTATTGTCCCGATACCTGAATAGGCATCAATAACAATGCTGTCGCTGTTTAGATCTGAGAAGTCAATAGCTGTTTGATAGAGTTTTTCAGCCATCTCGGTGTTAACCTGATAGAAAGACTGGGCAGAAATCTCATAGTCATTGCCCAACATACTGTCTGTGATGGTGTCTTGACCATAAAGGGTGCGGAACTCCTTACCAAAGATGGCGTTAGTGTTCTTATCGTTGATGTTTTGGATGATTGAAACGACACTTGGAAAAGCTTCCGTAATCTTAGCAATAATCTGGTCAATACGGAAAACTTTTGGTCTGGTCGTTACAAAGACCAACATCATCTGACCTGAATAATGACCACGACGAACTACCAAATGACGAATCAAACCTGTCTGCTCCTTCTCATCATAAGGTTTGAGGTCATAGCGACGGAGAAGGTCACGTACAAAGACAATGAGTTTATCAATCTCCTTGTCCTGGATAAGGAAATCTTCAATTGGAATCAAGTCGTGCGAATTCTTGCGGTAGAAACCAGTTTCAAGCTGACCTTTAACACGGCGAACGGGCACCTGCGCCTTATTACGGTAAGCGTACGGTGTATCCATCCCCAATGTTTCAGCGACTTCTACGTCTGAGATACCTGCTGTCTTATAGAGGTTGTCCACAACTTGTTTACGCTTGAACTTAAGCTGCTCCTCATAAGTCATATGCCCAAAATCAGCAATTCCTGAACGAAGATAGGTCGCATCAATGTCCTGATTACGGTTTGGTGAAAGGGTCATATACTCCTCAACCTTACCAAAGCCGATATTTTTCTTGAGCTTAAGCACTCGCATCTTGATGACTTCGCCTGGTAGGGCGTTATCCACGAAAAAGACAAAGCCGTCCACCTTAGCAACGCCTGCTCCTTCATGTGTCAAATCAACAATTTCAACTTCTACAATAGCGTTTTTATTTAACATAATTCAACTTTCTTTACTCTTATAGGGCTTTAGAGGGACCTAAAAGCCACTTGCTACCCTCCATTATAGCACATATAAATCAAATTTATGGCTGGCCATAAATAATATAGATTTTTCAGAAAAGTCATACAGTGCTATCATAGGTCCATGACAAAAAATTAAACGGCTCAGCTACTTGGCTAGATGTCGTTTCTATCTAAAGGAGAATAATCATGCCAGATATTACCATTCATACAATCGAAACTGCACCAGAAGAAGTCAAAGACGTCCTTCAGACAGTCAAAGATGCCAATGGGGGATTCATTCCAAACTTGATTGGTCTCCTTGCTAATGCGCCAACTGCGCTTGAAACTTACCGCACTGTCGGTGAAATCAACCGTCGTAATTCATTGACACCAACTGAACGTGAAGTTGTTCAAATTACAGCTGCTGTTACTAATGGCTGTGCCTTCTGTGTGGCAGGTCACACAGCCTTTTCAATCAAGCAAATCCAAATGACACCTCAACTTTTGGAAGCTCTTCGTAACCGTACACCAATTGAGGACGATCCAAAACTTGATACCCTCGCTAAATTCACTATTGCTGTAATCAATACCAAAGGTGCTGTTGGTGACGAAGCCTACAACGACTTCTTGGAAGCTGGTTACACTGCACAAAATGCCCTTGACGTTATCTTGGGTGTCAGCCTTGCAAGCTTGTGTAACTACGCTAACAATCTCGCACAAACACCAATTAACCCTGAACTTCAAGAATTCGCTTAATGCAAAGCTAAACTGATAAACTAGAGGAGGACCTAAGCCTATGTCACATTTTTCAAAAGAATTCCTTACTTGGTTGGACACCAACGCTGACCATATTGACCAAGAGTCTGGACCAATTGCGGACCAACTTCTTGAAAAAATTGCTGAAAACGACGTCTTTAAAATAGGCGTACCTGCTGAGTTTGATGGCCTAGGTGGTGGTCCTACTCAAGTTGTTGATGTGCTTAATGAATTGGCACAACATTCTTTGACAGCTTCCTTTATTTCTTGGGGACACCGTACTTTCATTGACTATATCCTAGCTAGCGACAATGCTTACCCTCGTGAAACCTGGTTGAAAGAATTGTATACTGGTGAGCGTGCTGGTGGAACTGGCTTATCAAATGCCGTCAAATTCTTGTCTGACATTGAAGAATTGAATGTGACCCTCAGCCAAGAAGGTGATGACTACTATCTCGATGGTCGTTTGCCTTGGGTAACTAATCTTCGTGCAGATAAGTTTGCAGCTCTCTTTGCTGCTGACTTTAAAGACGGTAGCCAACCTTGGATTATCACTATTCCATCTGAAGCTGAAGGTCTTAGTCGTTCCGAAGATTTGGAATTTGTTTCTCTTCAAGGAGCTAACACCGCTTCTCTTACTTTCGATCATGTCAAACTTGATCCTAATTGGGTCCTTTCAAAAAATGGTACCGACTACATTGCCAAAACACGTCCAAACTTTCTTGGTTTCCAGTTTGGTCTTGCCTTTGGTTTGGCCCAACGTTCTCTTGATGAGGTTGAAGCTAGTCTAAACAGTAACCGTAGCGTTCTTCGTGAGGAATTTGAAGCAACACGTGAAAATCTTCTTGCTATTCAAGATCAACTCTTTTCGGGTCTTAATGATGCCGATTATTTCATTGACAAACCACGTGAACTTTTCCAATTGCGTATCGATATTGTCGATGTCGTAGCTAACAGCCTGCTCCTCGAACTTCAGGCTAGTGGTGGTCGTGGCTATTTGAAAGAATCAGAGTCAAGCTTTATCCGTCGTTGGAATGAAGGCGTCTTCCTTCCAATTGTATCTCCGAGTGCGGTTCAGCTTCGCCATATCCTTGCAGCTAGCTAGAAAGACTGTGGACCAATGAAGGTATTTTTCAAGAAAATTCCCTTGGCCCTATCTAGTCTGGTACTTGCCCTCTTTAGTTTATCCAATCAAATAAGTCAACTTACCCTGATTGCTCAGGGTATTTGGCTTATAGCCGTTTTTGGCTTTTTCCTAGTGCTAGGACGCCTGATCATTGGCTATAGACAAACTCAAGAAGATTTGCATAATCCAGTCATAGCTTCGGCCTTTCCCAGCCTCTTTATGGCTGCCTTTCTCTTTACCAGTCGCCTTCCACTAGCTCAAACTGACCTAAGTATCACATGGATAGGGCTCCTTGGACTTTATATTGCCTATATCATCTTTTTCAGTCTACGTTTTCTGCGCCCACTAGCCTTAGAACAAGTCTATCCAAGTTGGTTCGTGGTTTATGTAGGCCCTGCAATTAGTCTTGTAACCGTTCCGGATGGTATTCCAAATAGTATCAAGGGGCTTATCCTAGGACTAACGGGATTAGCGACCCTGGCCCTCTTTCCACTTGTTTTATGGAGAATGAAACAGATAGCCATCCCTCACCTATATCAGCCTATACTCGCTATTTTAGCAGCACCTCTGGCCCTTCTCATTACCAGCTCAATCAAGAGTAATCAAAGACCTGCAACTATCATTTTAGTCGGCCTGTTTGTCTTCTCCCAAATTTTCTTTTTCTGCGCCTTGAGACTCTTTGCCAGACTCGTTAACAAGGGTTTTATCCCACTTTTTGCTGCCTTTAGCTTCCCATTAGTCAATAGTGTCAATGCTTTTAAAGCAGCTACCACAAGTCTTGGGCTAGTCAATCCAGTAACTCAATTGATTTACACTATCGAGCTGATTTTAGTTCTGGCTATTATGGCCTATTTGCTCTATCATTTTATTAAGCTTCTGTATAATGATTTTATACAAGCTAAACGCTAAAAAAATAAGCACGTTCACAGAACATGCTTGTTTTTTTATTTATCTAAATCCTAGTTCTTTTAATTTATCCTGGTAACTGTCAAAATCAATTTCGATTCCTTGACCGCCATATAAATCATAGCTGTCAATCCAATCACCATCTGATGGAATAGTTTGAGAACTGATACCATTTTTGAAACTACCGGCATTTGAAAGACCCAAATCCAACATTTCCGTCATGCTCATATTGGTTGAAGTCAGTGAGTATACTTTTCCTAAAGCCTCAGAACCCTTGAAAAGACTAATAGGATTTTTAACTTGCTTCATAATAGCTTGCATCACTTGTTGTTGCCGCTTGGTACGCCCATAATCCCCTTCATCGTCCTTACGGAAACGAGCGTAATTAAGAAGAGTTCGTCCATCCATCTGTTGCTTACCGACTTTAATGGTTTGATTCGGAACATTCCCATCCTTGTCCATCCTCAAATCATCTGGAACTTTGACCGAGGACACTTTTTTACCATCAACAGTGGAGAATTTAGTATTGATTTTCACGCCATCTGGGAACAGGGTATCAACACCTGCCGCAAAGGTCTCAAAGTCGACCATGGCATAGTACTTGATATCAATGTCAAAATTTCGTTTGAGCGTCTGTCGCATAAGCTCTGCCCCTTGATGATTGTTTTGCTCACCAATATTGAAGGCAGTATTGAGTTTCAGATCCTGAGAATAGTCTGTCTCTGAAGCGCCCTTAATATTAACCAAGGTGTCTCGCATAAAGCTTACCATCTTGATTTTGCCTTCCTTATTGCCCACATTGACAACTATAATGGAGTCTGTTCTGGCCTCGGTAGATTCTTGGCTGACTCGTTGGTCAGAACCCAAAATAAGGATATTCACCCCATCCTTAGTGTCTTTACCGTTAAAGGTTTCGACTAAGGCCGGTTGATAGGCTTTACCATTGTTACCAGCAGCAGAAAGGTCAGTTCCTTTGTAAAATTGATAGGCCATTGCTAGCACCAAAAAGACAACACCAAGACTTAAGCAACTAAGCACTAGCTTAACGACTTTCTTGAGTCTTCGCTTTTTCTTTGGCCGCTTCTTCTTGACTACTTGCGACTTGAACCTTGGAGCCGACGTTGCTGAAGGGGCTGCTTGTCTTTGAACCTTTTTTCGTTTAACGTTTCGTTGAGGCGCTTCCTCTCGATAGACAGGCAGACCTTCCTCTGTTAGCGGATTGACATCCTCATAATCAGGTGCCTGATAATAATTTGAACGATTATTATAAGGCTGGCTCCGTGCTTCTTGATAGTCAGCAGTTTGACCCTGATACCTCTCGTAGGAACGCTCCGCTTCATAAGCATCCAACTTTCCTTGTAGATAATTGAATTCCGAAGCCTGCTGTCCATTAAGGTGGGCAAGATTTTTTAAAAGATAGTTGTAACGTAACCGTTCATGATGCGTAAACGGCTCATCGTTAGATTTGGTCATAAGATTTCCCTTTAAATTTCATAGACTTGGTAAGCACCCAAGATTTTATATCCAATTCCAACTGCAGTTAGCTCTTCAAGAGCGAACTGAGCCAACTTTTCCTTTGTATAATCACAATCAATAATAAAGAAATACTCGCCAAGTACCGTTTTCAACGGACGGCTTTCAATCTTGGTCAAGTCAATGCCTCGCCAGGCAAAGGTCGATAGGGCCTTGTAAAGTGCCCCTGGCATATTATCAGGCAGGGTCAAGGCCAGCGTTAATTTACAATCAATCTGATTGAGCGGAATCTCAGGAACAGTGTTTCCCAGCACCCAAAAGCGGGTATAATTCTTTTCAATCTCCTGGATATCCTTAGCCAATATTTGAAGACCGTATTCCTTAGCCGCTGCATGTGGAGCAATTGCTGCATAAGGCTGATCTGGATTATCAGCGACAAAACGCGCCGCAAAGGCTGTACTTGCTGTTGTCTCAATCTTGGCATGTGGAAAATGCTGTTTAATATACTTTTTCCCTTGGGCAATGGCCTGTGGGTGTGAGAAGATTTTCTCAATTTTCTCATGATGTTTAGTCGCCATCAACTGCTGCTTGATGGGCTGAACAATCTCTGCCACAGCACGAATATCGGCCTGATGGAAGAGATAGTCTAAACTCTCATGAACAGAGCCCTCAATGGAATTTTCCACAGGAATAACTGCGTAATCCACACGTCCCTCTTCATAAGACTTGATAACCTCGGTAATGGTACCTAATGAAACCAATTCTGCCTCAGGAAAAGCCTTTAAGGCTGCATTATGCGTAAACGACCCACTTGGGCCCAAATAACCTACATACATTTGATAAACCTTGCTACTTCTTCTGGTGTCCTGTTATCAACAGTGATAACCAGGTCTGCCAAACTTTGATAGAGGGCCATTCGACCATCATAAATGGCCTTGAATTCCTCTTTAGAATGATTGAGAAAGAGTGGGCGCTGATTCTTGGTATCCTTTTTAATACGGTCATAGACCACATCAAAAGAAGCGTGAAGCCATATGTTATACTTACTATTTTTCTTCAAAAGCTGGCGATTGCGCTCCGTCACAACGACACCACCTCCAGTAGAGATGATGACGTCATCTCCCTCTTGAAGGAGGGCTTCCAGAGTCTCAGACTCAATCTGACGAAAGCTTGCTTCGCCTTCTTTGGCAAAACAATCAGCAATGGACATTCCGATTTTCTCTTCAATGACCTGATCCATATCCACGAAACGACCATCCAGGAATGGGGCGACGGAACTCTTACCAACTCCCATAAAGCCCAATAAAACCTTAGCCATGTAGTAATCCTTCCAAATCACTAAAGAAGCTTGGATAGCTTGTATTGATAGCTTCTGCACGTTGCAAGTTAACTTCGCCATCTTGAACCAAGAGGGCAGCAATGGCTGTCATCATACCGATCCTGTGGTCACCAAAGGTATTGACCTCTGCCCCGTGAAGAGCTGTCTTACCAGTGATAATCATACCATCCTCAGTTGGAACAATATCAGCCCCCATAGCATTCAAGGCATCTGCTACCACCTGAATACGATCAGTCTCTTTGACCTTGAGTTCTTCAGCATCACGAATCACCGTCTTGCCCTGAGCTTGTGTCGCCAAGAGTGTGATAATCGGAAGTTCATCAATCAAACGTGGAATGATGTCACCGCCAATTTTGGTTCCTTTAAGTTCTGAAGTTTCAACCGTAATGGTCGCAGATTTAGCAACCTGGTCAATATCTGAAAGGCTTATCTTACCACCCATATCCTTGATAACATCAATGATACCGGTACGTGTCTCGTTAATACCGACATTTTCCAAGACAATCTTAGAGTTTGGCATCACAAGTCCTGCTACCAACCAAAAGGCGGCTGAAGAAATATCCCCTGGAACCACAACTTCTTGGGCAGTTAAGGTTTGTCCACCAGAAATACGAATTTCATTGCCATCTACTTGAAGCTGACCACCAAACTGCTGAATCATGTCTTCCGTATGATTACGTGTTTTTTCCTTTTCAATGATGACAGATTCACCATCAGCTTGAAGAGCTGCAAAAATAAGGGCAGATTTTACCTGAGCAGAGGCCACAGGCAATTGGTAATGAATAGGTTTAAGGGACTTGCTACCGTGCATTTTCAATGGTGGCAAATCACGATCTGTTTGACCAGAAACCTCTACACCCATCTGACGCAAGGGAATGGTCACACGGTCCATAGGGCGTTTTGAAAGGGAATCATCCCCAAACATCTCTACATCGAAATCTTGACCAGCGAGCACACCTGAAATCAAGCGAATCGATGTTCCAGAGTTACCCATGTCCAATTTGTTTTGAGGAGCCTTGAGACCATCAAAACCAACACCGTGAATGCGAACCACATCACCGTCATCCTCGATGGTCACACCCAGATCACGAAAGACCTGCATGGTTGAGAGGACATCCTCACCTCGTAAAATATCACGAACAGTTGTCACACCTTTAGCAAGACTTCCGAACATAATCGAACGGTGACTGATTGACTTGTCACCAGGGATACGCAAGCTGCCATGAAGACCTTGTGCCTTGGTTTCTAGTTTCATAGGTTACTCCTGAAAATTTTATAGTTACTTTCATTATACCATAATCGAAAGCCCAACCATAGACTGAATTGTCAAAATATTCACTCTCTAGTATTAGTATACTTTTCTCTTAGAAAGGCAACTGCCTCTTGAACACGGTTCCGAATTAAGTTAGCAGACTCCTCCAAAAGACGATTTTCCTCAGCCGACAAAGATAAGTGAACAGGAGCAACCACCCCTTGACGTCCTAAAATAACTGGATATCCAAGATAGGTCTGATAGGCTTCTTGATAGCTCGATACCGCCACTTCTTCTTGAGCATCCGAAAGGATAATAGTTACCAAACGAAGAGCCGCACTGGCAATGCCGTATGAAGTATAGCCCTTACCATAAAAGACCTTGTGGCCACCCTTCATAGAAGCCATAAAAAGATTTTGACGCTCTTCTTCACTGGTCAATTCTGTAATATCTTGACCTTTGACCTTAACCTGACTCCAGGCTGTAAATTGGGAATTCCCATGTTCACCAAGATTGTAGCCAGATACTGATTTGGGATTGACTGACAAATCATCTCCTACTGCTGCCTTCATTCTAGCTGTATCGAGTAGAGTCCCTGTCCCAATCACACGTTCTCTTGGCCAGCCTGTGAATTCCTGATAGAGGGCTGATACAGCATCTACAGGATTCGAGATAACCAAGAGTATTCCTTGAAAATCCAATTTTTTAAGCTTCTGAGAAACCTGATAAACGGCTTCTCGAGTAAATGGAAATTCAGCAAAGCGGTCCTCACCAGCATTATGCTGTAACTGAATATTTCCAAGAGATGAAATAATCACATCAGCATCTTCAAGTGCTGCATAATCATTGACAACAATGTTTGCATAGCTAGGTAGATTTGCCATAGCATCCTTAAAATCCTGAGCATCTGCCTCGGCCTTCTTCTCATTAATGTCAATAAAAACATAGCTATCAGCCAAGCCTTGAGCAATTGCCCCATGAGCGACCGCAGCTCCAACATTTCCCATACCAATAATTCCAATCTTACGACTCATCATTTTTCTCCTTAATATTTCTAGTTTTTTCCTTAGACAATCTCTTTTGAAAGCAGAAAAAGGCCTGTCAAATGACACACCCTCCCTAATTAACTATTCAATTCTTGCAATGGTTTGAAGATAATACGTTCAATATCATTTAAATAAACAGACAAACCTTGTTGTGCAGCCAAGTATTCTTTCAAAAGGGCATTAGCTTCTACCTTTTGACCCAATTCTTGAACAGCTACTTGTTCTTCTGCTGTTGGCATTGTACCAGCTTGCATTTTAGCATAGAAATCCTCTTGGAAATCAGTAAACTCTTTGAAAAGAGCGCTAGCCTCAGCATCAGCTGCAATCGCTTCTTTTTTCTCTACCAAAGTTTTGTACTCAGGAAGGGCACGAATGCCACGTTCCAACTCATTTGCTAAATCATAAATATTTGTCATTTTATTCTCCTAGGCGATCACCACATGATAGTCTGTATTGGCTTCAATAACAGTCTTAGCATGTGTGCGATCTTTTTCATTTTTAAAAGTAATTTGAAGGATACCGTGAATATCCTCACGATTTTCTTCATTGATACGAAGGTTAACCAAAGACGTTCCTCGTAACAATTCCATAATGCTAAGGATAACGTCTTCTCGGTCAGGCACATCCACGAAAATATCGAAGGCACTTTCCACGCCACCCTTTTTGTGGATTTCCATCTCTTTACGCTTTTTACGACCGTTGTCAAAGAACTCCCAAATGGCATTCTCATCTTCAGCTTTAATCAAGTCGGCCACATGGTCCAAACGTTTTTTGAAATCTTCAATACGATCCAAGACAGCAGGCCCATTAGTCATGAGAATGGAAGCCCACATGCCAGGTTCACTTTCTGCAATACGGGTCATATCTCGGAATCCCCCAGCCGCAAAGTGATTGGTCATCTCGTGAGACTGAGCATAATCAGCCGCCTGCTCCATAAGACCAGAAGCTAAAAGGTGTGGAAAATGACTGATTTGACTGGTTACACGGTCGTGTTCAGCCGCATCAATCTCCACAAAACGTGACTTAAGCCCAGACAAGATGTCCTTAAGCTCTGGGATAGTTGTCTCTCTTGTCAGACTTGTCGGTGTGAAAATATAATAGGCATTTTCAAAAAGCGTCACGTCGGCTGCAATAGCCCCTGATTTATGGGAACCAGCCATAGGGTGGGAACCAACAAACTGAATATTTTTACCTGTTAGGTAACGTTCAGCTGCCTCAACGATATCCAACTTAGTAGACCCTGCGTCTGTGATGATGACATTATCTTTGAGATCCAAGTCAGCCAATTCCTGCAAGTAGGCCACAGTTTGCTTAATTGGCACTGCAAGGATAATCACATCAGCAAGTGGAGCAAACTCTTTGAAATCACTGGTTGCACGATCAACAATCCCACGCTCAAGTGCAATATTTCGAGAATAGTCAGAACGATTATATCCAAGAATCTCATAATCAGGGTGATCCCTTTTAATCCCTAAGGCCAAGGAGCCACCAATCAAGCCCAATCCTGCGATATAAATAGTTTTCTTACTCATTACTACTCCCATCTATTGTCTGATGCTGCTTAAAAGTTTTTCACATAGTCACGGTGACGTGCTACCGCTTCTTTCAATTCTTCCATGTTATCAGAAGAGAATTTGTCCAAGATTTCATTGGCTACGACTGTAGCAACTACAGATTCCATAACGACACCCGCTGCAGGCAAGGCCGTTGGATCTGAACGCTCGACTGTTGCCTTGTATGGTTCATGTGTTTCGATATCTACTGACATCAATGGCTTGTAAAGGGTTGGAATAGGTTTCATAACCCCACGGACCACAATCGGTTGCCCGTTGGTCATACCACCTTCAAAACCACCAAGGTTGTTAGTGCGACGCGTATAGCCATCCTCTTCATTCCAGAGAATCTCGTCCATCACTTGAGAGCCCTTGAGGTAGCCATCTTTGAATCCAAGACCAAACTCGACCCCCTTGAAGGCATTGATGGAAACAACTGCTTGAGCAATCTTAGCATCAAGTTTGGTATCCCATTGCACATAAGAGCCAAGGCCAACAGGGACGCCGCCAACAACCGTTTCAACGACACCACCAATAGTATCACCTTCTTTTTTGACTTGGTCAATGTAATCTTTAATCTCTTGTTCACGTTCTTGGTTAACGACTGAAATCTCAGATTGTTGGGCCAACTCCTTGATTTGGGCTACCGTCAAATTCTCAGGCACATCAATTTCCTTACCACCAAAGACAACCACATGATTAGCAATTTCAATATCGAGCTCAGCTAAGATTCGTTTAGCGACAGCACCTACTGCCACACGCATCGTTGTTTCACGCGCACTGGAACGCTCCAAGGAATTACGCAAATCATCGAAACGGTATTTCATTCCACCAACCAAGTCAGCATGTCCTGGACGTGGGTGAGTGATTTTACGTTTGTTTTTCAAACGATCCTCAATGTCTTCCACAGCCATGATGTCCAACCATTTTTGATGGTCCTTATTGATAACATGAAGGGTAATCGGAGCCCCTGTTGTTTTCCCATGACGAACACCAGAAGTGATTTCAACCTTATCAGACTCAATTTTCATACGGCCACCACGACCATAACCACCTTGGCGGCGTTTCAAATCAGCATTGATATCTTCAGCGGTCAAGGAAAGACCAGCTGGAACACCTTCGATAATTGCTGTTAAACGTGGGCCGTGAGACTCACCTGCTGTTAAATATCTCATTTATTTCTCCAAGTACTCTTTCATTTCGACTAAAGGAATCTGATTGATAGCTGCCTTACCAATCTCTGGAACGATAACCGTCTTAATGCTATTACCACGAGCTTTTTTGTCGTGTGTGAGAGCTGTATAGAGCTCTTCAACACGCCATGGCTCATAGTCCACTGGCAAACCAAATTTAACACACATCTCAGCAATTTGACGTGTGATTCCCTGAGGCATCAGACCTTTTTCCTCAGCAACACGAGAAATCTGAACCATTCCGATAGCTACCGCTTCACCGTGCATAACTTTACCGTAACCAGCTGTTTGTTCAACGGCATGCCCAATCGTATGACCAAAGTTTAGATACATACGGACGCCACCTTCAAACTCGTCTTCAACCACAATTTTACGCTTAACGTTACATGAACGATAAATGATAGTTTCTGAGTTTTCTAGGATACTGTGAACTGAACCATCGATGCTTTCAAGCAGGTGCCAAAGCTCAGGATCGTCAATCAAACCATATTTGACAACCTCACCCATACCTTCAATCAATTCACGTTTACCAAGTGTCTCAAGGACATTAGGGTCAATCAAAACCCCATCAGGCTGAGCAAAAGTTCCCACGATATTTTTAGCAAATGGTGTGTTCACACCCGTCTTACCACCAATAGATGAATCCACTTGGGCAGTGAGACTAGTTGGAACCTGAACGAAGTGAATGCCACGCATATAAGTTGAAGCAACAAAGCCTGCCAAGTCACCAACAACACCGCCACCAAGAGCAAGAATACCATCACTACGAGTCATGCTATTCTTAATCAAAAACTCATAAGCCTTATTAACAGTTTTAAGATTTTTACTCGCTTCACCTTCTAGAAAATCAAAAACGGCAACCTCAAAACCTTCGTGCTCCAGGCTAAGCTTAACTTTTTCTGCATATAGAGCTCCCACATGATTGTCCGTAATAAGGGCAATCTTTTGTGGTTCCCAAAGTGACTTCACCCATTGACCGACCGTCTTAAGGGCTCCCTTTTCAATGATAATGTCATAAGGGTTATGTGTTAAATTTACCTCTAGTTTCATAGTCGTCCCCTCCTAGCTATTGTAAATATTTTCCAATTCCTGCCAAATGGCGTCTGTTGGCATGTCCTTGCCTGTCCACAATTTAAAGGCACCTGCTGCTTGATGAAGCAACATGCCAAGTCCGTTCACAGCCTCTATTCCCTGTTTCCTAGCCAAGGCCAAGAAAGGTGTTTCAAAAGGCTGATAAATGATATCAGCAACCAAGAGTCCCTTAGGAAATTTTGTATCTGTAGGAATAGGCGAGGATGCGCCATCCATCCCAACACTCGTCGCATTCACCAATAAATCAGCCTGGCCTAGTTCCTCTTTAAAATACTTAAGATCATTTAAAGCATGGAACTCCAAGTGACAAGTTGTCTGTTCAAGTAAGGACTTAAAGCTCTTTTTTGCCTTATCAAATGACTGAGGGCGAACATAGACACTGACTTTTTTGGCACCATCAAGAACTGCCTGCGTCACAATAGCTTTAGCCGCACCACCAGCACCCAAAATCATCAGACGGGCATCTTTAGGGCTAAAGTTCTTTAGACTAGCAAAAAAGCCAAAACCGTCCGTATTATGACCAATCAAACGCCCATCACGATTAACAACTGTATTGACAGCACCAATCAGTTGAGCTGCAGGACTAATCTCATCCAAAAAAGGAATGACTGCTTCCTTATATGGCATGGACAAATTGATACCGAACATGTCGTAACGTCTAATATTTTTAACTGTCTCAGCCAGGTCTGACTCTGGAATCTCCCAGGCCACATAAACACCATTAATTTGTGTCTTCTCAAAGGCAGAATTATGAATGAACGGCGAAATCGAATGCTTGATTGGATTGGCGACAACAGCTGCTAGGCGTGTGTGTCCATCAATCTGCATCCAAAACCTCCCTGATTCTGCGCATGTCTGCTAAACTAATTTGTCCTGGAGCACTGGCATTATCAAGACTGGCAAAAGTCCATGATGACCCTATCAAGTCGCCCGCAAAACGTGACAAACGACCTAGTTTACCCATTGACATGGTCACAAACTCCTGCTCAGGATTAAAGGCCTTAAAACCACGTGTGAAGTTCATAAGGTCGAGAACATCCTGCTCATGCTTAGGCATAACTGACACCTTAACCACTCGTGGTGTCAAGTTTGCCATCTCAGACAAAAGTTCCATGAGGTTTTCAGGTGTCTCCTTAAAGTTATGATAAGACAAAACCAAGTTTGAAAATTCGAGCATTTGATCAAAGACAGCCTTACGTGTGAAATACTCAAAATCAATATAATCTGGCGAATAAATCGCAGCTACATCCTTAATCAGTGCGACATATTCCGCATCCGTTAACTCAAGCCTACCACCCTCACGCGTTGTACGGATGGTAAAGACAATCTCAAAGCCTGCGAATTTCTCGAAAATAGCCGGAGCAACCGTTAAGATACTATCCTTATCTAAAAAATCTGCACGCCATTCAATAATGTCTGCCCCCTCAAAACGAGACAGTTCAAGCGCTTGTGCCTCCTCTAAACTAGTTGGCATAATCGGAACTACAATTTTCATTTATTTACCTTTATTGTGTATACTTTCAAATAATTTGATGTTGGATCATTAGGATTGACGGTAAAATCCGCTGGTAATTGTTGCAGGTTAACGAAGTCCGCTGAAACATCTCCCAAGCCCTTACGTAGTTGTTTCTTAAACTGTTGCACTGTCATATTAGCAGCATTGGTACTTGCGATGATTGTCCCATGCTCTGATAAAATATCAATACTTTGTGCAATTAACTTGTGGTAATCCTTATTTGCTGAGAAAGTGCGTTTCTTATTTCGAGCAAAGCTTGGCGGATCGATGACGATAAGGTCATAAGATAAGCCTTTTTTCTTTGCATATTTGAAATAATCGAAGACATCCATCACGACCAAGCGATGATTTTCCATACTGAAGCCATTAGCTTCAAAATGAGCCGTCGATAATTCACGTGAACGTTTTGCCAAATCCACCGATGTCGTTTCAACCGCTCCCCCCATAGCTGCAGCCACTGAAAAAGCGGCCGTATAAGAGAACATATTCAGAACTGATTTACCCAAGGCTAAGCCATTAACTAAACCATCACGCACTTCATGCTGATCAAGGAAAATCCCCGTCATTAGCCCATCATTGAGGAAAACCTCATAAGTTACCCCATTTTCTAAAATGGTGAAGGTATCACCCGACTCTTGCCCAAAAAGATGGTCTGATTCGAAATCAAGACCCTTGAAGCGGATTTTTTCATAACCTCCCAAGACCTCAGGAAAGACCGCTTGGAAGGCCTCTACAATAACATCCTTCAAGGAATAAACAAAGGCATTATACCATGAAAAGAGGGCATAGTCTCCATACAAATCAATCGTTAGACCACCAAAATCATCACCATCTTGGTTAAAAAGACGAAAAGCCGTCGTTAAATCATTATCATAATAGGATTGACGTTTGGCTTTTGCCTTCTCAAAAAGCCCCTGAAAATAGGTCACTGTCAATTTTTGCTTTTTAGGGGACAAAAACCAACCTATCCCCTTATTTTGACTCGACAAATAGCCTGTTCCTAAAAATTCTTTGGATTGGCTATAAAGATAAATCAACTGATTATTTTCAGCTATATTTGGAAAATCTTCGGCTAAAAGAAGCTGTTTACCTTGTTTGATTTTTTTCTCCGCAAAGGGACTTACTGTCAATATACTCATGTTACCATTATACCAAAAAAATGCTATAATTTCTGTTTCGTAACTAGATTTTGTCAATTGTATGTCAAGGAATATCACACTCAATGGCAGTAAATTTTTGAGAGTCATTTTGTTATTTGGTATAATGGTTAAGATAATATAGAATCAAAGGAAGTATTACTTTGAAAAAAATAAATGAAGCCTTTTGGAAAGGAGTTTCATCAAGACTCGGATTCGTCCTCTTGTTACTCTTCTTTTACTGGCTAAAAACCATATTCGCTTATTACGTCAACATTAATCTTGAGTTGGAAAGCAGATATCAGGTTATGCTTTCGCTGATTAACCCTATTCCACTAGGATTAATGCTGTTAGGTTTAGGACTTTACTTCAAGAAAAGACGTTTCTTTTATAGCACAACGATTGCTATTTATGTCATCCTTAATCTCCTGCTTATTGCTAATGTCATTTACTTCGGTGAGTTTACAGACTTCATCACTGTAAATACCATCCTGGCAAGTTCTAGTTCAGCAGCGGGACTGGGAGATTCAGCTAAGAACCTTCTTGAACCAAGTTATATCTTTTATCTGATTGATATTCCTTTCTTCATCTATGCTGGTTTTAGGAAAAAACTAAAAACGGATAGTAAGCCATTTAATAAACGAGCTAGTTTTGCCGTCACCGCACTGTCGACACTCCTTCTTTCAGTTAACCTATTTCTAGCGGAAGTTAACCGTGGTGAGTTACTGACACGTGGTTTCTCCAACAACTATATTGTTCGTGCTATGGGGATTCCTTTCTTTACAGCTTATTCCGGTAACTTAACGTATCAAGCTTCACAAGCTCGTTCATCCGCAACAGCAGACGATATGAAAAAGGTTGAAGCTTATGTTAAGGAGCACTATGCAGCACCTGATCCTAAGTACTACGGAATTGCTAAAGGAAGAAACGTTATCGTTATTCACTTGGAGAGTTTCCAACAGTTTCTTATTGATTACAAGCTCCAAGTAGATGGTCAGTCTTATGAGGTAACACCATTCCTCAATTCCATTTACCACTCAAATGAAACCCTAGCCTTTTCAAATTTCTTCCACCAAGTTAAATCAGGAAAAACTTCTGATGCTGAAACCTTGATGGAAACATCACTCTTCGGACTAAGTACAGGGTCATACATGGTAAACTACGGTGGTACCAATACAGCCTACGCTGCACCATCTATCCTGGCTCAAACAGGCGGCTATACTTCAGCCGTTTTCCACGGAAACACTGGATCCTTCTGGAATCGCAATAACACCTATAAACAATGGGGTTATAACTACTTCTTTGACTCATCAGCCTTCACTGAAAAAACTGATGAGAATTCCTTCCAGTATGGTCTAAATGACAAGTACATGTTTCCAGATTCCATCAAATATCTGGAACAAATGCAACAGCCTTTCTATGTTAAATACCTAACCGTATCTAACCACTACCCATACACTTCACTCTCAGGCGATGAAAAGGAACAAGGTTTCCCACTCGCTGAAACAAAAGATGAGACAGTCAACGGATATTTTGCAACAGCTAACTATCTTGACTCTGCAATCAAAGACTTCTTTGATTACCTTAAGGAAACCGGTCTTTACGACAACTCGATTATTGTCATGTACGGTGACCACTATGGTATCTCTGATACACGAAGCAGCAATCTTGCTGAACTTCTCGGTAAGAACCCTGAAACTTGGTCAAACTATGATAAAGCCATGCTTCAACGTGTTCCTTACATGATTCATATTCCAGGATATACTGGTGGTGGTATCTCTAACACCTTTGGTGGAGAGGTTGATGCCCTTCCAACTCTCCTTCACATTCTTGGTGTTGACACTAGCTCTTATATCCAGATGGGACAAGACCTCCTATCTCCTGATAATAAGCAAACCGTCGCATTTAGAACCTCAGGTCAATATGTTACTCCTCAATACACCAGCTATTCTGGTAGACTCTATAACACTCAAACAGGGGAAGAAATTACCAACCCTGATGAAACGACTAAAAAGGATAACGAAGCCATTCGTAAGACAGTAGCCACTCAGCTTTCGATGAGTGACGCTGTTCAAACTGGTGACCTCCTTCGTTTCTATACACCAAATGGTTTGAAACATGTTGATTCTAGCACGATTTCCTACACGAAACAGATGAATCAACTGAAACAGATCAACAAAAAGCTGAAAGATAAATCAACTAGCCTCTACAAACAAAAAGGCAATAAATCAACGGCTGATCTATTCAAGACCCCATCTTACAAGGAACTACATCCTGCAGAATCTGAATCGAGCTCAAGTTCAAGTGAATCAGAGCCAAGTAGCTCTTCAACGGAACAACAATAAGCCTTAAAAGGCAGTCCAAACAGGACTGCCTTTTAAGATTAAACAATTATCAATCGTACTTAACTGGAAAATCATAATCCTCATAGCACTCGCCTCAAACATATTTCTTGCTAGTTTGCTGTAAGCGTGATTAAATAGAGTTAGTAAGAAAACTTATAAAGGAGAACAGATATGAATCCAATGGAATTATTTAACCAAGTAAAAAAAATGATTGAAAAGAAAGATTTCGAAGCTGCTAAAAAGTTTGTCGATGACAATAAAGATGATTTGGGCGAATACTTTGACCAAGCTAAGTCACTTGTTTCAGGCAACGAAATGGTCAGTGGAGCTTTAGACAAGATTAAAGGTCTATTCTAAGACGAAATCCCCGCAGTCAATAGGATTGCGGGGACTTTTTATATTTAGAACTCCTATTTAGGTACAGTGCCTATCATAGGCTAAAATTCTATAGCAAAAGCACCCTAAAAGTTAGAAACTAAATATATACTTTGGGGGTGCAATTCATAATATAACAAGAGACAAATCGTAATTATATTTTTACTCTCAAGTCATATTGGGGTCATTTCATTACTCTTGTTCATCTAATTCTATGTACAAGCTAGTCAATTCCCAATTAAATACCACAGAGTTATATTACTTATCTAAATTAAAAAACTAAACTCTTTTCCATCTTGAGATACTAGACTTGAGCTTTTAAAAAATTTAATTTGTAATAAATTTTTAGTTAAACAACAATCCTACCATTCACATCAGGCATCTTGAATAAGACGATAACATCTTGGATAAATCCGATGATAATTGGGATACCCGTAAAAGATAAAATCCGAAATAGGATACCTGTTCCGTAATACCCTGCGTAAAAATGATGGACACCTAATCCACCAAGAAAAATAGCGAGAAAAATATAAACCCATTTATTTACATAATGCAAACCTGGAGTAGTTGCTTGCGTATAAACGACTTGTGACTGATTTTGGGAAGAGTTGTTTTCATTAACAATGTTAATCTTAACATTGTCATCTTTTTTCTCTTCAGCTTTTATGATAATAATTTCATCATCTACTTTATGAACTTCTACTTCATCACCTAATTTTGGAACGAAATTCAATTCAGATGGGTTTATTTTTCAAGTACTCCTCATTATTCGAGATTATAACTTTCGTACCTGTAACTTTAACAATTTTTGCCAATTTTTCTTTCCTCTCTTTTAAGTTATGGCTTGTATTACTCTTTTAAATGATTGTAAAGTCATAATTAATTAATTATCGATTTCATTAAAAATTCAAACAATACTTAATGCATAACTATCTTTACAGTGACATTAGGAATCATCTCTATAAATTCTGTAACCAGCAAAATCACTGTAAAAATTACAGAGCTTTTTGAGTTCTTTGTCAACTGTAGTAAGTGACGAAAAGTTACTATTTAGAGAGAAACTAACAGTAGGAACAATTTAATAAATCTAATCAATAATTTTAATATTAAAAAAAGAGATTCCCTAAGGAACCTCTTTTTATTCTATATGACTATAGAATTATTTTTTCAAGTTGTAGAATGATTTCAAACCACGGTATTCTGCAACTTCACCAAGTTGGTCTTCGATACGAAGCAATTGGTTGTATTTAGCGATACGGTCAGTACGTGACAATGAACCTGTCTTGATTTGACCAGCGTTAGTTGCAACTGCGATATCAGCGATTGTTGAATCTTCAGTTTCACCTGAACGGTGTGATACTACTGCTGTGTATCCAGCTTCTTTCGCCATTTCGATAGCGTCGAAAGTTTCAGTCAAAGTACCGATTTGGTTAACTTTGATAAGGATTGAGTTAGCAGCGTGTTCTGCAATACCTTTTTCAAGGTAAGCTGTGTTAGTTACGAAGAAGTCGTCACCAACCAATTGAACTTTACCACCAAGACGTTCAGTAAGAGCTTTCCAACCGTCCCAGTCGTTTTCATCCATAGCATCTTCGATTGTGATAATTGGATATTTGTTAACCAATTCTTCGATGTAATCGATTTGTTCTGCGGCAGTACGTTTAGCTCCACCTTCACCTTCGAATTTAGTGTAGTCATATACACCGTTTTCGTAGAACTCAGATGATGCACAGTCGAAACCAAGGAATACATCTTCACCTGGTTTGTAACCAGCAGTTTCGATAGCTTTGATGATAGTTTCAACAGCATCTTCAGTACCGTCAAATGCTGGCGCGAAACCACCTTCGTCACCTACGGCTGTTTCAAGACCACGTTCTTTAAGGATTTTCTTAAGAGTGTGGAAAATTTCAGCACCCCAACGAAGAGCTTCTTTGAATGTTGGTGCACCAGCAGGTACAATCATGAATTCTTGGAAAGCGATTGGAGCATCTGAGTGAGAACCACCGTTGATGATGTTCATCATTGGAGTTGGAAGAACTTTAGTGTTGAATCCGCCAAGGTAGCTGTAAAGTGGAACTTCAAGGTAGTCAGCAGCTGCGCGTGCTACAGCGATAGACACACCAAGAATAGCGTTGGCACCAAGTTTACCTTTGTTTGGAGTACCGTCAAGAGCGATCATGGCGCGGTCAATACCTTGTTGATCACGTACGTCGAATCCGATGATGTGTTCAGCAATAACGTTGTTTACGTTATCAACTGCTTTTTGAGTACCAAGACCACCGTAACGGGCTTTGTCACCATCACGAAGTTCTACTGCTTCGTGTTCACCAGTTGAAGCTCCTGAAGGAACCATACCGCGACCGAATGCACCAGATTCAGTGTAAACTTCTACTTCAAGTGTTGGGTTACCGCGTGAGTCAAGGACTTCGCGAGCGTAAACATCAGTAATAATTGACATTACAATACTCTCCTTATGAGTTAAAATTTTTTACACCTTTATATTACCATAATATCAAGGCTTAAGCAAATTAAAACCAGAATTTTCTAGCGATTTTCTATTTTTTAATGTTTTCAATTGTTTTTGAAAATCTCAGAAAACGACTCAAATGAAAAGGAATTCAAAATATTGTATAATACAAGTAGAAAACTAAGAGGAGATTCCTATGACTTCACTTGAAAACAAAGTGCTCCAATGCGCTAGTGGCGAAAAACGCCTAAATCCCGATGAACTTCGTCAGTATTTTGGAACCTATGCGGAACGTGTAGTCCTAGCTGTTCTATTAGAAAATGCTGAAAAGAAAACTGTAATTGACCATTTTCCCCAGATTTTAAAAGACTTGCAAGCAGTTTACCCGAATCTTAGTCTCAAGATATCGCCAAAATTAGCTGACCAGATACAATTTACCTATATCAAAACGGCTCAAGCGCTCAACATTTCAGCTACTATCGTGGACGAGGCCAAGGCTCATTCACCATACGGTCTTATCGTACATAGTAATCAAGCAGAGAATCTTGATAAAGTGTTATTTTCAGAACTCTATCCTGATATCCTTGCTCCTAGTGAAACTGAACCTATCCTTGAAAAAAAGGGATTTTTTGCTAAACTATTTGGAAAATAAAAGCTGACGCAACGCCAGCTTTTTTCTTATATCACAATGTTTTACTGAGCTTAATGAGATTCCCAATATTGAGTCCTGTGCGATAGAGATTCTCCTTAGCGGTAGCTAAAACTTGGTCTAACTCTAATACTTGTCCAATGATAGGGAAAGCAGCTGAGATACCTGCTACTGGAAAATCAGGCAAGTCATCCTTCAAACTACCACAGATAGCAATGACAGGAATAGCTGACGGTGTCCGCCTAGCCACCCCGACCGGTGCTTTTCCAGACAAGGACTGGCTATCCATACGTCCCTCACCAACTATGACCAAATCAACTTCCTTCACACGTTGATCAAAATCAACGCAATCAAGTACAAAGTCAATCCCTGATTTAATTTCTGCGCCTGCAAAGGCTACTAAACCCGCTGCCATGCCTCCTCCGGCTCCTGAACCAGCCAGTTTTAAAACCTCAGGAGCAAAGTTTTCGTAGAGTTGTGTCATGTCTTGGTCAACCTTTTTAAATTGTGAAGGAGCTAGGCCTTTTTGTCCACCAAAAATATAGGTCGCTCCATGTGGACCACACAAGGGGTTATCTACGTCAGTAATCAGACGAATGGTGACACCAGACAAATCAACCTTATTTTTAGAGGATATCTTTTTAATGAGACCAAGATTAGCACCTATTGGATCAAGCTCCTGTCCCTCAGAATCATAAAAACAATAACCTAATCCATAAGCCATACCAATTCCGCCATCATTAGTAGCTGATCCGCCTACACCTATAATAAAATCACGAATACCAGATTTAACCAAGTGAACAATCAGTTCACCGACCCCCTGGGTTGTTATACAAAGAGGATTGCGTTTATCTTTAGGTATATGCTCCAAGCCACAAATCGCAGCCATTTCAAAAACGGCAGTCTGGCCATTGCTGGCAAAAAAAAACACTTCCATCACTTGTATAGGCATGAGGAATCTCGATACTTTTCTTCTCAAGATTTAGATTTTCAGCAAGAGCATCTAAGGTGCCCTCGCCACCATCACCTATTGGCATGAGGTCAAACTCAGCGTCGGGCAAGGCCTTTTCAAAGCCCGATTTAAGAGCTAAGGCGACCTCTTTTGCAGACAAACTTTCCTTAAAGGAATCAGGTGCAATCAAAATTCGCATGATGTCCTCCTTCTATTTTTCTTTTAGGTAAGGGGATAAAGCCTGAACTAACTCATCTGTCATATGTCGAGGACCTCGAACAGTTTTAATACCTAAACTCTTTAATCTATCACTATCAAAGTCAGTGTCATTAAAGGTGTATAAGGGTTTAATCCGCATCAACTCCTTAATACTCTCCTCTTCACGATAACCTTGATTAGGGATATTCGCTTCTAAAACCTGACAGAGATAACGAATGGCCTTGGTAGGTGCCGTAATATAGATTGCAACGACGTCCCCTTTTTGCATACTGGCTTTCTGGGTCCAAAGAATATCCTCACTTGACGAGAACTCTTCCCCAATATCGTAGTATTTTAGATTTACTGGAATAATCCAGTAGTGAGGCTCTGAAGGCTTCCTAAGATGCTTAGGAGCAACCAGAGAACGACTCCCTCTAAGGAGCTCAAAAATCGTTTGATCTGGAATTGTCTCATCTAAAACAAGGCTAATCCAAGTCTTCTTGGACATATGGTAACTAGGATAGATTCCATCTAAGTCTAAGAGCTTATCCATCTGCCTTGGATCGATCTTGAGGTTAACCACATCATAGACTAAATCCGCCTTTTCCCTATCAAGTCCTAGTTTCTCCCCTTTGAGAGGGAAAAATAAGGCATACCACTTATCATCAACCCGAAAGGAAAGATAGTCTGGATATTTCTCAAAAGGATGGTCAGCTTGGTCTGAAAATTCCTTAACTATAAAATTAGCCAGACGATTAGCTTGCGGGGACGAAAACAATTGGTCGTCATAACAAAAATCAGCTACTTGTGACAAGAGATCTCCATAAGCTTCTCTGACTTGACCAACGTAGGTTCCAGTTGCGTGAGGGCTTCGGAAAGTGTCATAAGACTCATCAAAATCAATATCAACAACCTGCCCTGTCAACTTACCTTCTAAATCAATGAATAGTCGAGCCTCAAGTCCTTCAGCCATTAGTGGTTTTCTGAGCTCGTAGCCTTTCTCACTAGTTATAAAACCAAAAGGCTCCAGGCTATCATGTTTTAGGACTTTCTGTTTAAAATAAGCATCCTCAAAAGTCATTCATTCTCCCTTTTTCTAAAAAAGAGAAGTTGAGACAAACTGATGTCCCAACTCCTTTTTTATTTTGTTGACTGGCGTAAAGTTAGACCATGATTAAGAATAACGTTCTTATCTTCAAGTTCTTCCTTATGCATAATTTTAGTCAACATACGCATGCTAACTGCCCCTAAATCATAGAGAGGATGGTTTATACTAGAAAGGTTTGGACGTGTGTAGCTTGTAATCGGTGAATCATTGCTTGTGATGATTTCGAAATCTTCTGGAACTGATTTGCCTGCAGCAAAGAGGCCATTTAAGAGACCTACAGCCAATTCATCTTCCCCAACATAGGCAGCAGTGGCACCAGAGTTCAAGACACGTTGTGCTAAATCAAAGCCGTCTTTATAGCTATATTTAGCTTCAAAGACAAGTCCTTCGTTGTAGCTCAAATTATTCTTTTCAAGTCCAGACTTATACCCAGCCAAACGTAGTTTGCCATTAATATCATCGATTAGTGGTCCTGATACAAAAGCAACCTTTTCATTATTTTTAGCAAGTTGCGTTACACAATCCTCAACGGCAGCTTTATAGTCGATGTTAACACTTGGTAATTGGTGTTCGAGATCAACTGTTCCTGCTAGAACAATCGGTGTACGGGTACGAGAGAATTCTGCACGGATTTTTTCTGTCAGATGGTGTCCCATAAAAATAATACCATCAACTTGTTTAGCAAATAGAGAATTAATGACTGTAACTTCATGATCGTCATTTTCATCACTGGAAGCAAGAACAATATTATACTTGTACATGGTTGCAATGTCATCAATACCTTTAGCTAGAGTAGCAAAATAGCTATTTGTAATATTTGGAATGACAACTCCTACAGTAGTTGTTTTTTTACTCGCCAAGCCACGCGCAACTGCATTTGGACGGTAATCCAAACGATCAATAACTTCGAGAACTTTTTTCCGGGTGTTTTCTTTTACGTTTTTGTTACCATTTACAACACGAGAAACAGTTGCCATCGATACTCCGGCTTCACGCGCAACATCGTAAATTGTGATTGTTTCATCAGTATTCATAAGAAACACTTCCTTTCTAAACTTAATGCACACTCTTTCATAGTAATTGTAGCAAAATTTGAAAACACTTTCAATTGTTTTGACTGATTTTTTACAAAAAAATGAAAGGGATCCTCTTTTGCTAACTAGGGTAAAGAAAGCTATTTCAAATGTTGGGCTATCATTTCGCGTTTTCATGATTATCCATCGCTTACAACCTATAAGATTTAAAAAACTCAATGAAAGCAAATGATTTAATGAAAAGCCAAAAACAGCTTGCATTTTCCCTATAAAAGTGACAGAATGAGTGTAAGAAATACAAAGGAGTTTTTTCTATGTCTAAACTTGATCGCATTCGTCATTTTTTAAATGAAAATAAATCAGGGCTAGCTATTGTTTCAGATCCTGTAACTGTCAATTATCTTACTGGTTTTGATTGTGACCCACATGAACGCCAAATGTTCCTCTTCGTCTACGAAAATCGTGAGCCTGCCCTCTTTGTTCCTGCTCTTGAGGTTGCACGTGCCTCTTCTGTTCTCGATTTCCCAGTCTTCGGTTATGTGGACTCTGAAAATCCATGGCAAAAAATCAAAGCTGGTCTAGCAAGTACAGACAGCCCTATTATTTATGCAGAGTTTGACAATCTCAATGTGACTAAGTTCCAAGGATTGCAAACGGTCTTTGAAGGTCGCTTTGAAAACTTGACACCATTCATTCAAAAAATGCGCGTTATCAAGTCAGCTGATGAAATTCAAAAAATGATTGTTGCTGGTGACTATGCTGATAAAGCTGTTAATATCGGTTTCGACAATATCTCTCTTGATATGACTGAGACAGATATCATTGCTCAAATCGAATTTGGCATGAAAAAAATCGGCATCAATCAAATGTCCTTTGAAACTATGGTTCTCACAGGCAACAATGCAGCAAACCCACATGGTATTCCAGGAACTAACCGCATTGAAAATGACAGCCTCCTCCTCTTCGACTTGGGTGTTGTTAGTCAAGGTTATGTTTCAGATATGACACGTACCGTAGCTGTTGGTCAACCTGACCAATTCAAGAAAGATATCTATAATATCTGTTTGGAAGCTCAACTCACTGCCCTTGATTTTATCAAACCAGGTGTAACTGCCAGCGAAGTCGATGCTGCAGCACGTAATGTTATTGAAAAAGCTGGTTACGGTGAATACTTCAACCACCGTCTGGGACATGGACTTGGTATGGATGTCCACGAGTTTCCTTCAATCATGGAAGGAAATGACTTGGTAATCGAAGAAGGAATGTGTTTCTCTGTTGAACCAGGTATTTACATTCCTGAAAAAGTTGGTGTTCGTATTGAGGACTGTGGTTACGTGACAAAAGATGGCTTTGAAGTCTTCACACACACACCAAAAGAATTGCTCTATTTTGATGTCTAATTAATAAATATGGGTCTTCAATTAAGTTGAAGACCTTTTTGTTTGTAGCCAAATCGAAAACACCAAAAAAGCTGACTCATCGAGAGTCAGCTTTTACTATTTTTCCTCATGCTCTTGTCTAAGATAGTCAAGTCCTTCTTCAATCCATCCTGGCATTGCTTCTGCCAAAGGTTTAAAGCCATAGTTCAAACGACTGTCAGAGAAACGATGACGATGAGGAATTTTATTTTTTTCTTCTTCAAGGGTTCTCAAAGAAAGACTGGCCTTTTGTGTAAATTCATCAAAATCAACAACTTGAACCAAGACCTCCTGGTCTACCTTTAAGGTATTGTAGATGTTGTCGATATAACCTGTCTTAATCTCTGAGATGTGAATCAAGCCTGTGGTACCATTTTCCAATGAAACAAAGGCACCGTAAGGCTTGATGCCTGTGATAACACCCCTAAGCTTGTCTCCAATTTTCATCTTAGTCTGCTACCTCAACTGTTTCAATCACAACATCTTCAAGTGGCTTATCTTGAGCTCCAACCTCAACATTAGCAATCTCATCAAGCACCTTGTAAGAGTCTTCATCTACCAATTGACCAAAGACTGTGTGACGACGGTCTAGGTGAGGTGTTCCACCATTTTCAGCATAAGCTTCTGCGATTGGTGCTGGCCAACCACCACGTTCGAGTTCCTTTTTAGCATAAGGAATCTCAGGTGTTTGAACGATGAAGAACTGGCTACCATTAGTATCTGGTCCAGCATTTGCCATTGAAAGTGCACCACGGAGGTTATAGAGTTCTTCAGAAAACTCGTCCTGGAAGCTACCACCGAAGCTTGATTCACCACCCATACCAGTACCAGTTGGGTCACCACCTTGAATCATAAAGTCCTTGATAATTCTGTGGAAAATCACACCATCATAGTAGCCACTCTTGGCCAAATTGACAAAGTTTGTAACTGTTAATGGTGCATGATCAGGGAAGAGTTTGATGACCAAATTACCATGATTTGTTTTAATTGTTGCGACTGGACCTTCTACTGTATCCAAGTCAAGTTGTGGAAAATGAAGTTCTTTTTCTACCAATCCGAGTTCCTCCAAAGCATTAAAAATGCCATCTTCTTCTATTGTTCCTGTAACGTAATCTGCTTTTTCTTTCAATTCTGGTGTGGCATTACCCATGGCAATCTTAAGTCCAACATAATCAAAGATTTCCATATCGTTTGGACCATCCCCAAACATCATGGCATTGACTGGTTTAAGATTTTCATGCTCTAAGACATGCTCGACACCAGAGGCCTTTGAGATACCATTTGCTACGACATCAGACGAGTGTTCATGCCAGGGTACCATACGAACATGGGATGCGAGTTCTTCTGGTAACTCAAGCTCAGCATCATTTTCCGCAAAAGTCCACATATGGTAAACATCATTCGACAAGTGAAAGTCTGGCTCCACATCACAAAGACCATAGACTGGTTTCATAGCATTATCAATCAAATCTGAACGCTCTGAAACAACTGGCTTGTCCTTACCAGCGAAGCCCCAAGCATTCCCAATCTCTTTGCACCAAGCAACAAAAGCTTCTGTAACCTCACGAGCTAGGGGCTGGTTATAAATTTCTTCCCCTTTTCGGTTAATCACATAAGTTCCATTGATGGTTACAAAATAATCGGGCTCTAGGTCTCGAATATCCTCAACGACACCATAGTAGCCACGTCCTGTGGCAATCCCCGTCAAAATTCCTTTTTCTTTAAGCCCTTTGAAAACAGCCTTGATAGATTCAGGAATGTAACCTGTCTTTTTGACACGAAGGGTGTCATCAATATCAAAGAAAACAATCTTAGTCTTCTTGGCCTTGTATTTTGTTTTTGCATCTACTGGCATCGCTAATCTCCTTTACAGTATCAAAATCTAGCGCTAGGTACTATTCAAGAAGCAGCCCTAACAAAAGATCATGCGGTGTTTCCATTATATCATTTCTTAAAGCTAAAAAGCAAAAAATCATCTAAGACCAGGTCAGTCTTAGATGATAAGCGGTTTAACGGTTAACACTCTTGATAATACGATTAATATCACGCTCTTGTTCACGACGCTTGATAGACTCACGTTTATCGTAATCGTGTTTCCCTTTGGCGATGCCGAGCAATACCTTGGCAAAACCGTTTTTTAGGTATACCTTAAGAGGAACCAAGGTCATCCCTGTACCCTTAAGGTCATTTTGAAGTTTGGTGATTTGCTTTTTCTTAAGCAATAATTTTCTCGTACGGTCTGGATCCTGATTCCAAATATTTCCCTGCTCAAAAGGAGCAATATGAACATTGATTAACCAGGCCTCACCATTCTTGATTTGAGCATAGCCATCTTTTAGTTGGACGCGGGCCGCACGAACGGATTTGATCTCTGTCCCTGTCAGCACGATGCCTGCTTCAATAGTATCTACAATACTATAGTCATGTCTCGCCTTTTTATTCTGAGCAACAACATTGCCTTCACCTTTTGGCATAGCAGTCCCTCCATTCTCATCCTATTTTCGTTTTTTAACAACGTCCTTGTAGAAAGGTTTGTTCCCTTTTTTCTTACGACGGCCACTCTCACGTCCTTTGTTATCATTATGAGGACGGTTTTGATTTTTACGCTTGTCGGGTTTCTTAGATGACTTACGTTTTTCGTCATAAGAACCTTTACGACCATTATCGTCTTGACGGTTACGGTTATCCCCACGTTTACCACGACCTTCGAAGTCACCGTTTTGACGATCACGGCGTGGTCCTCTATTACGGAAGGCTTTCGCCTTTTCTTCACGTTCCTGACGAGCCTTGTGGTCTACTTTTTCAGTGACATCATACTCGCTTGGAAGGTATTGGAAGTCAATGTCTCCGGTTTCCTTATCAGCACGTGTTAATTTGACACGGATAGGCTGACCAACTCGGAAAGTCTTACCAGTTTTCTCACCCTGAAGGGTCATGGTGCGTTCATTGTAATTGTAAAATTCTGGAAGGGTCGTGATGTGAACCAAACCCTCGATGGTGTTTGGCAATTCCACAAACATACCGAATTTAACCACACTTCCGACAATACCATCGAATTCTTGACCAACAAACTCTTCCATGTATTCTGCTTTTTTCATGGCTTCAACGACACGTTCGGCATCAATGGCACGACGTTCAAAAGTTGAAGATGATGTCGCTAACTCAGGAATAACCTCTTCAAAATGTTCACGCGTTTCTTGAGACATATTGTTGGTGTACTCACGAATCATTCGGTGAACCAAAAGGTCTGGGTAACGACGGATTGGACTAGTAAAGTGGGTATAGTACTGAGCCGCAAGTCCATAGTGTCCGTGATTGTGTTCTGAATATCGGGCTTGTTGCATCGAACGAAGCAACATCATATTCATAACTTCTGCTCCAGGTTTACCCTGAACTCGCGCCATGAAATCTTGCAAGTCTAGCTGATCCATCTTATTAGCTGTTCCTTTGATTTGAACACCAAAGATAGAAGCATAATCCATAAAGCGTTGCAATTTCTCCGCTTTAGGTTCTTCGTGAATACGGTAAATAAATGGCAACTTAGCCTTAGCGAAATGCTCTGCCACACATTCATTGGCAGCCAACATAAAGGACTCAATCATTCGCTCAGCCGTCCCACGTTCACGCACCACAATATCAACTGGCATCCCCTTATCATTAACCAAGATACGAGCTTCAGATGTATCAAAGTTAAGAGCACCACGACGTTCACGCATGTCTTCTAAAATCTTATGAAGTTCTGCCATAGCTGACACAGAATCCATGATAGGCTTGAACTGTTCAATCTTTTCTGGATTTCCAGCCAACATTTCATTGACATCACTATAGGTCATACGGAAGGTTGTCTTAATTACAGATTGGCAAATCTTATGATTGACCACCTTGCCTTTTGGAGTAATCTCCATAATAGCTGACTGCGTCAAGCGGTCAACATTGGGATTTAGTGAACAAATACCATTCGAAAGACGCTCAGGCAACATTGGTACCACACGGTCTGTCACATAAACAGAAGTCCCACGTGCTACTGCCTCACGGTTAAGAGCAGAACCTTCTGTAACATAGTAGGACACATCGGCAATATGAACACCAAGCTCAAAGTTACCATTTGGCAAACGTTTGATATGAACCGCATCGTCCAAGTCCTTGGCATCGGCTCCGTCAATAGTGAAGGTCACCTCTTGACGAAGGTCAACACGACCAATTAGGTCTTCTTGACTAGGTGCATCCGGCACAGCCTCTGCTTCAGCCATAACATCTTCTGGAAACTCCGAAACAATATCCATTGATTCCAAAACTTCCAAGACATCAATACCAGCATCTCCTTGATGACCAATAATATCTCGAACACTTCCTACAAAATAATCGTAATGGCGGTTAGGGTATTTTTCAATATCAACCTTAATAATCTCATTTCCCTCAAGAGCAACTGGTTCTTTCTTGATGTAGATTGGTTGCTGAATTTTTTGATTCTTAGACTTGATGTAACCTGCATAAGGTTCTTTCTCATCATTGAGGATAAATTTCCCGACAACCGTTTTAAGAGATCGTTCGACAATTTCAACAACTCTTGCTTCTGCCGCTGTCCCACGCAAACGGTCTGCTGGCTTCTTGATAACAACGGCAACAGTATCACCATCAATGGCATGGCCAACGTCATTACGACCGATGAACATGTCATCTTCACTGTCATCGACATGCAAGAAACCAAAACCGTTCTTATTGGCACGGAAGACACCTTCAACAGTCACCTGATTAGGATTTTCTTTCTTAGGACGCAAGGATACAGAGCCATCTCGGTTAAAACGCAACTGTCTCTTACTTTCCATGGCTGATATGGCCTTGATGAGCTGAGGAAACTTTTCTCCCCCAGCATGATTAAGAGCCTGGGCAATGTCGTTTACACTGGATTTCCCATGCTCCTTCAAATAATTTATAATAGATTCTTTCATGATTTCCTTTTCTTTTATTTATTGACTATAACGCAAAAAATGAGCCAACCTCAGTCAGCTCATTACTTACTTGAGAGAATGGAAAGGACGATTGCATCTACAATCCATAGAAAAACCATGATTCCTGTAAAGCGTTGCATAAAGGCTTCAAAACCACGTGGTTTACTACGTTCAAATAGTGCTTCTGACCCACCACCATCAAAGACATTGCTACTTGGATTTTTTTGTGGTTGCATGAATACCGCAATCACAATAATAGCTGACATCACCAAGAGCAGCGTTAATAATAAGTCGTACATAGTTATTCCTCCGAAAAAGTCCTTTTTATTCTACCATAGAACCCTTTAAGATTCAACATGTAAGGTTACTTTTCTATCCTTGGGGCAGAATTTGAGTACCTGAATTTTCTCAGGATGATTCTGTTTATTTTTACTTGTGAGATAGTTGATGCTCCCACATTCACTACACTTTAAATTGATTTTAACTCTCACCTATATTCTTAACTCCTAGCGATTTTCTAAAGATGATTAAGGACCAGACAAAATTTCCAAAGACAATCATTGCGGTCACAAAGAAGACCCAGCGATAACCTAGTCCAGTCGCAACTGCTGAACCAACAAAAGGACCTAAAACTTGTCCAATGTATGAAAAGCTTTGATTAAAGCTAAATATTCTTGAGATTCCTTCCTTGGGTGTCATCTTGGTCAATAAAGAATTGACACTAGGCATAAGGGCACCTATACCAAAGCCATAGGCAAAGCGTAAGATCCCCAGTTGCAAGGCTGAACCGGCAAAACCACAAAGGAAATACAAGAGGAAGCTATAGAATAAGCCCATCAAGAGCAAACGATGATTGCCAATACGGTCTCCCAATTTTCCCAGAAAAGGGGTACTCAAGAGACTAGAGAAGCCCATAGCAGAAACAATTAAACCTGAGTAAAAAAGGATATTGTCCCTCTGACCTAAATAACGAATATAAAGGGCCAACATAGGCGCTATCGATTGGGCAGAAATCTGGATAATCATACTAGTCACAAAGAGGCCGATTAAAAGCGATTTGCTGGGAATTTTAGCAAATACTTGCGAAAGGGTCATCATCTCTCCCTTTTCAATCGGTTGAAAGTCCTCTCGCAAACCAAAGATAGTCAAAAGACAACAGATAAACAAAATCACCCCAACTAATAGAAAGGTCCCTCGCATACCAAAGGCCTCAGACAAGGTCCCACCTAACAAAGGGCCAATCAAAACGCCGGCTGTTAGACCCGTAGATAAGGTCCCCAAGGCATAGCCAGAACGTTGCTGAGGAGCCTGACTAGCAATCAAGGCTGTTGCATTTGGCACATAACCTGCGAACAGACCATTCAAGATTCTCAAGAAAAGCATCCAGAAGACATTAGGCACAAAGGCTAAGCCTCCCATTGTAAAGGTAATGACCATACTGGCTCTTATCATCATGGGTTTTCGGCCATAACGGTCCGCCAAGCGTCCCCAAACTGGTGAAACCAAGGCTGAAGCTAGGGCAGACAGGGCAACAGATAAACCAGCATACCATTCTACCATAGCGCCTTTAATCCCTAATTCTTCTACATAGAGAGCCATGAAGGGCATGACAATAGAAAAACTAGCCCCAGTAAAAAAAGTTCCTATCCAAGCAATTTTAAGATTTCGTTGCCAATCAGCGGTTTTAAGCTCTTTTTGGCGCAAATCATCATCTTCTTTCTAAAATTCACTATCCATTATAACACAATGACTAACTATACGAGGTTAGCTAAATCTTTTATGGCACTCTTCACCTTCTTCTTCAAATCATCGATGCTCCCGTTGTTGTCAATAACTAAACTAGCATAGGGCAGTTTTTCAGCTAAAGGCATTTGACTAGCAATACGCGTGCCTGCTTCCTCAGCACTTAAGTGATTCCTTTTCATCAAGCGTTGGCGCTGGACCTCAGGAGACACCCCCACCAACCAAATCTGGTCAAACCAATCCTGATAGTCATTTTCAATCAGTAAGGGAATATCCATAAAAAAGACGTCCTCTTCCTTGGCCAAGCAATCTCTTTTGGCTGCCAACTCTTCTCGGATAATTTTTCCCTGAATTTCAGCAGATTGATGCCGCATCTCTTCACTTGAAAAGATTAATCGCCCTAACTTAGGACGATTTAATTCTCCATTAGGAAGGAGAATCCCCTCTCCCAACCAATCAAACAAGGCACGATACAACTTACCCCCTTTGGCCTGCATATCGTGCACCAGTTGATCGGCATCAATGACCTTGTAACCTACCTCTTTAATCATTTCAACAACGGTTGATTTTCCTGAAGCAATGCCTCCTGTTAATCCTATAATCATCGTTTTTGACAATGAGGACACAAATGCGTTCCTCTTCCTCCTAACCTGATTTTCTCAATCGTGCTTGCACAACGTGGACAAGGTTGCCCTGTCTTTCCGTAAACCTGTAGATAGTTCTGCATAGTCCCATCCTCACCAAGTGCATTACGATAGGTCCTTATGGTGGAACCACCCTTCGCAATCCCCAACTGTAATATGGCAATCGTTTGATCGTGAACTCGTTTCATGGATGCCTTGCTGAGTTTATTTGCTGGTGTCTCAGGATGAACCTTGGCTGCCCAAAGCACCTCATCAACGTAGATATTTCCTAGACCGGCCACTAATTTCTGCTCCAAGAGTAAGGGCTTAATAGGCTTGGCAGAATGCATTAAGGCTCTCTCAAAGGGTGCATATTTAAAGGTCTTCTTGGTGGGCTCAGGGCCAAGTTTTTTCCGTATAAAATAGACCTCTTCCTGTTTCCTATCCAATAAATCAAAAGTCCCAAACTTGCGAACATCCTGATAGACAAGTGTAGAGCCATCATCTAACTTAAAAAATAAGTGAAAGTGTTTGTTGGTAGGAACCTGGTCTGTGAACAGCAGGTATTTCCCCTCCATACGCAAGTGGGAAATCATAATCAATTGTCCAAAGTCAAAAATCAAGTACTTACCTCTACGTCGCATGACTTGAATCATCTGGCCAGGCAAATCATGCAAAAAGCTATCGTATGATGTCTTGATCATTTTCGGGACCTTAACTTCAAGTGACAAAATAGTCCGTCCTACTACCAATCTTTCTAACCCTCGTCTAACAGTTTCTACCTCAGGTAACTCAGGCATCTGCCCCTCCTTCTAGCAAGAAAGCCGAGCAAATGCCCAGCTTTTCTTAGTATTCTTTTTCATTATAACCAAAATCGGCCAAATCAAGTTTTTTATCCCGCCAATTTTTCTTAACCTTCACCCAAGTTTCAAGGAAGACCTTGTCCCCAAGCATGAGCTCAATATCTTTACGAGCAAGGGTACCAATTTTCTTGAGCATAGCACCCTTTTTACCGATGACAATACCTTTTTGGCTATCACGCTCAACCATGATAGTCGCACGAATGTGAACCTTATCAGTCTCTTCATCACGTTTCATAGAATCAATGACAACAGCAACTGAGTGCGGAATTTCTTCACGCGTCAACTGTAGGACTTTTTCTCGAATCATCTCAGAGACCAAGAAACGCTCTGGATGGTCTGTGATTTGATCCGATGGGAAATACTGGAAACCTTCCTCAAGATTATCACTCAAAACATCTACAAGGTGGGAAACATTATTTCCTTGAAGAGCTGAAATTGGAATAATCTCCTTGAAATCCATTTGTTTACGGAAATCATCAATCTGCTCAAGGAGCTGGTCTGGATGGACCTTATCAATCTTATTAACCACCAATATAACCGGAACCTTGGCTTGCTTAAGGCGTTCGATAATCATATCATCACCCTTACCACGAGGCTCATCGGCTGGAACCATGAAGAGGACCGTATCCACTTCACGAAGGGTTGAATAAGCAGACTCCACCATGAAATCTCCAAGTGCTGTCTTGGGCTTGTGAATACCCGGTGTATCGATAAAAACAATCTGTTCTTTTTCTGTTGTGTAAATCCCCATAATTTTGTTACGGGTTGTTTGAGCCTTATCACTCATGATAGCAATTTTTTGCCCCATAACATGGTTTAAAAAAGTTGATTTTCCTACATTAGGTCGACCAAGAATGGCCACAAATCCTGATTTAAATGTCATATATCTTCTTTCTATTTTTTAGTTAAAAATCAAATTCCAAATCTTAGGTATGAAAACAATCATACCAGTAATGAGTGCGTAACAAGAGACAACCAAGACCGCTCCTGCAGCCATATCCTTAGCATTTTTAGCTAGCATAGAAAAGTGATAATTACTGGCCAAATCAACAACATTTTCAATGGCAGAATTAACAATCTCTAGGGCAATTACTAGAAAAACTGCCTGCAGAAGAAAGAGCCATTCTGTCGCAGACACACGAAAAACCAAGCCAGCCAATACCACTAAGATAGCTGATACCAAATGTTTACGCATGTTGCGTTCTTCTTTAATGGCCGTTATTATCCCTGTCAGAGCAAACTCAAAACTGGCCGTAAATTCTCTGTTTTTCCACTTTTTTTGTGGGTTATTGTCGCGTAAGTCCATAAGCAGTCAAAATTTCTTCCTGTAATCCAAACATTTCCGCTTCTTCTTCTGGGGTGTAGTGATCATACCCGTTGATATGAAGAAATCCGTGAACAGCCAGAAAGCCCATCTCACGCTCGTAGCTATGTCCATATTCCTCAGCTTGTTCGCGAGCCTTATCAATAGAAATAAAGAGTTCGCCGATATAACTATCAAACTCCCCCATCATTTCAGCCAATTCGGGATTTTCAGCCAAATCTTCTTCATCAAAGGTAATATCTAACTCAGGCTTATACTCCAAACTAATAACATCAGTTGGACGATCCGTATCACGATACTCCAAATTCAATTCGTGACTACGTTCGTTAGTTACAAAAGTAACCGCCATTTCCTTGTCTTCCTTGCCAAGTTTCTGCGCTGCAAAATCAAGTAATTCCAAGGTTTGTTTTTTTATTTCTTCTGAGACTTGTCCAGTCTCATCAATCATTTCAACGTACATAGCATGCTTTTTCGGAACAGTTTAGCCTACTTAAAGGACAGAGCCGTTCCCTTCCTTTCCCTAACAAATTAGCTTTTTATTACGAATACTAAAATACATTCAATACTTTCATCGAGTGATTCAGTACAATATCAATCAATTCATTATATCACAAGGGCACAGAAAAAGCAGACTTGAGCCTAATTGTCTGCATTTTGTATAGTAGCTATGAGAATCGCTTACTAATCGATATGATCTCTAAAGCGTTGAATATGAATGGTCAAATAAACCTGTTCGTCTAAACTAAGTTCAAAAGCATAACTTGACTTGATATAGGTGACGACCTTTTGGGTACAGATAAAAGATTTTGGGTAGTTAACCTTGACTTGTTCATATAGAAAAGCGTCGTTTTTACCACCACTAACACCACTAACAATACGTTGCGCTAAGTACCGAAGATGAGTAATAAAACGGTTATAAGAAAAACTATCTTGCTCCAAGTCACAAGCAAAATCAAGACGGACAATCTCACTAATGCCAACCACAATTTGAGTCATCTGTTGGTCTTTTTCATGAAGACCCACATCCTTTTGTGCATTGACAAAGTGCAAAGCGACAGAAGCCGCCTCATCATCTGCCAATTCAACTTCTAAATCATCGGCAATCAAACGAAGGGCTTCTTTTCCAATTTCATACTCCCGAGGGTAAAATTTTCGAACTTCCCAAGCCAAAGAATTTTGCAGGGATATGCCTTCTCTACTGCGTTCAATAGCATAATGAAGGTGGTCTGCAAGAGCGATAAAAAAAGAGGGTTCAAACTTGGTCTGCAAGACATCTTCAGCAAAAGTGATGATATTCAAAAAGACCTGCATTTCACCATCAGGCAAATCTACATAAGCACGAGTCCATTCGGCCTCTATCTCCGGATTTTCCAAGACAAAAGTCTTTTCAACCTTCTCTTTATCAACCGTCTCTCCGACCTTCTTTTGAAAGCCTAGTCCCTTCCCCATAACAATGTATTCCACATCATTATCCATAGCTTGGACAACATTGTTATTTAAAATTTTTTCAATTTGCATCACGATTCCTCATCATTTAAGCCTTTCTTTTGTTTTACCAAATTTTTAATGAGAAACCTAATGACAATAAACAAAAAGTGCTGGCTATACCAACACTTTTTTCTACAGTTCTGTTCGATTTTCGATAGCCCTTAGCAAGGTTACTTCATCAGCGTACTCAATGTCAGAACCAACAGCCAACCCACGCGCTAGGCGGGTCACCTTGATACCTGCAGGTTTGAGGACACGTGAAATATACATAGAGGTTGCCTCACCATCGGCTGTTGCATTAGTTGCGATGATGACCTCGTCAACCTCGCTGTCCATAAGACGAGTAATCAAACTCTTTAAATTAATATCATCTGGTCCGACACCATTCATAGGGGAGATGAGCCCTTGAAGCACATGGTAGAGACCACGGTATTCCTGAATCTTTTCCATAGCAGAAACATCTTTGGAGTCCTCAACAACTAAAATCTTAGTACGGTCTCTAGTTTCATCCATACAAATATTACATGGGTCATCATCTGTTAAGCGACCACAAACCGAACAATAAGTCAATTCACGTTTTGCTGCTAAAAGATTTTTTGCAAAATCATTGACATCTTCATCAGACATGTTAATAGTATAGAAAGCCAGACGTGTCGCCGTCTTAGCCCCAATTCCTGGAAGTTTTGAAAAACTATCAATCAGTTTAGCAATTGGAGTAGGGTAAAGCATGAAGGCCTCCATTTCTTTTATCTTTCTCAATTCATATCTTAAAGAACAAATACTCAAACACTATATCACAGAAAAATCTCTCATGCAAGGCACAAGAGATTTTATATTATTAGTGAGTATTTTGATAAAGTTCCATGATAGCTTTAACGGCATTTTGATGGGCCTTACTCTTCCAGTCTAAAGCATGTGGGTACATAATCCCAACCGCCAACTTAGTACCATCTTTGGCTGTCGCATAGGCAACAGCATTAAGGTTAACTGTCGTTACTGAATTTCCTGAACCATCTGTTGCATAAGTTTCGGCTGTCCCTGTTTTACCACTAATTGGAATAATAGAACTTGCCATGGCTTTACCGGTTGCAAGACTAGAACCTGAATTGACAACGTCATTAAACCCTTGTTGGATAATCCCTAATTGCTCAGAATCTAAGGATAAGTTGTTAAGGACACGTGTGTCTACAGTTGAAGATAAAGTTCCTAGACTACCATTTTCACCAGCATCATAGATACCTCCAACGATGTGAGGCGCTACACGTTTTCCACCATTTGCGATTGAGGCAACATACTGAGCCAACTGGATAGTTGTATAAGAGTCATATTGTCCAAAAGCCTCTGTCAAGACATTGGCTACATTATAATTCTTGGAAATGTAACCTTCTGATTCTCCTGGTAAATCAAGTCCCGTAGACACACCCATACCAAATTCAGCATAGGTATCACGAAGCGTCGTCATCGCCTTTTCCATATTATCAGTCGACAGGGACATCCCTGGAACATACTGTTGCCCAAGAAGTTTGATAGCAATCTGTACCATATAGGTATTTGAGGAATATTCTAAGGCCTGAGTTGCGGTAATGGCACGACTACCTTGCTCTGTAAACCAAGAGGTAATTGAGGGCGAACCAGCAATATTAATAGGTTGGTCAGTTAATACCTGGTCCCCATAGATAGCACCCGAGCGCCAACCTGCGGTTAAAGTAGCTCCCTTAACTACAGAACCTGGAATAAAGACATCGGTGATTGTCCCTAAGGCATCAGCCTTAAAATCCTGTGCCCCTTGCTCATGTTTTTGTCCTGCCATAGCAAGGACAGCACCAGTCTCCGCATTCATAACTACTGCGTACATACCTTCAGAATAAGTCGCTTTATTCTCTGAAATCTCTGAAGAAAGTTGTTGACCAAGGATATCTTCAACTCCCTTTTGGAAATCAAGGTCGATGGTCAACTGCAGGTTGTTTCCCTTGCTACCTTTCTGAGTGATTTTATCACTATCAACCTTACCTTCCTTGTCCACAGTAATCTCACGAACAGTGTGTTTTCCTTGGAGCTTCTCCTCGTACTCTTTTTCCAAATAAGAGGTACCTACACGGTCATTTAGGGCATATCCTTTTTTAAGATAATCCTTAGCATCCTCCTGAGGCAGTCCTGCTTCTGAACTTGAAACCCTACCGATAAGAGGGGACAAGGCCGAATCAGACGTGTGACGTTCCCAATCCTTAGCAACTGTAACTCCGTTAAGTTCCTTCTGCTTGGCTGCCACAATCGCAATCTGATCAGGGGTCAAGTCCGCCGTCTTCAGTGTGACTGTTGAGAAATTAGAAACAGCATTCATCTGTGAGTAAATGTAGACAATCTTAAGCTCGTCCTCAGTGTAATCCACTGCTTCATCAGGAACGGCATCAACAGCATTGTTGTAAATAGTAGCTTCAGCTAATTTATTACCAAACTTATCTGTTTTCTTGTCCTTTGGAAGATCATTAACCACACGTTTGTAGGTGGCAGAATCAGCTAAATAAAAGTCACGTTTCTGGCGATCGGTCACCTTGGTCTCTGTCAGAGTCACCATGGTCGCCAACTTTTCAGCGACCTTCTTCATCGTATCTGATGACACCAAATTGCTACGTGTAAAGGTGATAACGTCCTTACTCTGATTGGTCGTAAGAGCAACCCCCTTGGCATCAAAGATTTGCCCACGTTCGCTTGCAATCCTAACCGTATACTTGGAGTTATCCTCTAATTTTTTAGTATAAAACGATTTGTTATAAACCTGCATATAGGTCAAACGCGCAAAAAGTAACAAAAAAAGAACAAAGACGACACCAAAAAGCAAGTAAACACGACGCGAGATGTTTACTGGCTTTCTAGGTTTGTTCGCTCGTTTTTCTTTTCGCTTCTGACGCCATATTTTCCATTTTTGACTATTTTTTTCCCAAAATGATGTCACTTTGTTTCCTCTATGTTCTTATAAGAATTTTCTTATATTTTATCACAAATTATCTTCAGCAAACTTAAAAAAATATCGAAATTTTAAAAAACTTGCCTCAATTTGAGACATGTTTTCAGATTTATAATGACAATTTTTTCATCCAGCTAGGAATAGCCTTGCTGATGCGAGTTGGCAAAACCACATAAGCATTTTCAGCGATATTATCCGCAATAGCTGAGTGAAGCCAAGTCGCAATTATGACTGCCTTGTAAGAGTCAGTTGAGGCAAATTGGGCAAGAAAACCAGTAACCATACCAGCCAAGGTATCTCCCATTCCTCCAGTCGCCTGATAGGGCCCACCGACCTCTAAATGGGCTACTTCTGCTCCCTGATAAACAGCTGTCTTATGACTCTTGGCAACTAGAATTGTCCCACTTTGAAACTCCTCTAAGGCTCTTTGAGTATTGGAAACCGACTGCTCTGAAATAGCTAAACCAGACAGTCTTTCCCATTCCTTTTGATGGGGAGTAAGTATAAGGTGACACTCTGGCAAACTGCTCTTTTTTTTGTGTGCCAACAGATTAAGAGCTGAACCATCAACAACCAAGTTCTGGTTTGACCTAATATTTGCCAAGACCAAATCCAAAGCCCGACCAGCCGTCTCCTCCTCACCTAGGCCAGAACCGATTAATACCACATCAGCTGCCCTAAGATTATCAAGAAATCTTTCAGTCTCCCTTAGGTCAAAGGCCATAGCTTCAGGAAGGTGAGCATGAAGGGCTGTGATATTGTCACGATCTGTAGCAACTGTAACCAAACCTGAACCACTGTTGACACAGGCAATAGCAGCCATAATGATGGCACCACCATAAGGATAAAGTCCACCAACCAAAAGCACTCGACCATAAGAGCCCTTGTGAGACTCTCTCAATCTAGGCCTTATCACTTGCCTAACTAAATCGTCATCAACTTTCATAAGCTATCCTTTCGAACTACGAAGAGCAGCTTGATAGGTCTGTTCCATCAGCATGGTAATAGTCATAGGACCTACACCACCTGGGACAGGAGTGATCATGCCAACCTTCTCTTTCACTTGATCAAAATCAACATCGCCACAGAGTTTACCTTCTTCATCGCGGTTGATTCCTACATCAATGACAACCGCACCCTCTTTGACAAATTCTTCCGTTACAAATTTTGCACGGCCAATAGCCACAATCAAAACGTCAGCCTTGTTACAAACTTTAGCCAAATGTGGCGTACGTGAGTGGGTCAAAGTAACTGTGGCATTTTTCTCCAAGAGAAGCTGTGCCATAGGCTTACCTACAATATTACTGCGTCCAATGATAACTGCTGTCTTACCTTCCAATTCAACATTGTACTCACGAAGGATTTCCATAATTCCCGCTGGTGTACAAGGTACCATTTGAGGACGACCATTCCAGAGGTTCCCAGTATTCATAGGATGGAAACCATCCACATCCTTTTTAGGATCAATAGCCAAAAGGATACGCATTTCATTAATATGATTTGGCAATGGCAATTGAACCAAAATTCCATGGAAAAGCGGATCTTGATTGTACTTCTCAATAACCTCAATCAATTCTTCCTCGCTGATACTCTCAGAAAGATTGACCGTCTTACTGTGGAAACCAGCCTTTTTAGCAGCACGTTCCTTATTACGCACATAAACTTGACTAGCAGGGTTGTCTCCAACCATAATCACCACGAGTCCTGGAACAATCCATTCCTTTTCTTTTAGACGTGCTACCTTTTCTTGCAATTGATCCTGCATTTTAACAGCTAGGGCCTTACCATCCATCATAATCGCCATGGGTGTTCTCCAATACATACTTTTTTTCAATTATACCATAGGGAGGCCTCTTTGTGACTCAATTTTCAAAATTTTCAAAAAGACATTTAAAATGAAACACAAAAAGCTGGGAATTTGTCCCAACTTCGTCTGATTATTCTTCGTCATTAATCTACAAAAATTTTGCTGACGCCATCCCTCAATAACTCTTAAGGTCTTTTACTGAAATTTACCACTTTCATACATGTGATCTGCACCCGTTAGTGAAACAAGAACTGAATCACGGTAGTTCCTAGCTGTTCTTCTAGCAATATTAGGATGAGTCATCTTATTCTTACAAGAACAGGGCACGAAATGTTACTAAAATTCACGTAAACCGCCTTGGTCTTATCAAATCAATGAAGGGCCATCTGAGTGTAATATCCGACTCAAGCACTAGTATAGCAAAGACTTCTTCTTTTAAAGCTCCCTCCTGCTCATTCATACAATACTTGAAAAAATTCTTTTTTATAAGGTGGAATGGCTTTTTTTCCAAAAACCCCAACGTAAAAAGTGTTCGCCGAAACAAGCTAGCATAGTTGAATAAAAGGCAAAAATATCAGCTATCAGAGCAGGTCACATGAGAACCCTACCAGCAATTTCTGTCTTTTCAGCAACCATCATGCCACCAGACAACCTAAAGAGTGTCCCAAAATAAGCGGTGGCTGATTTTAACTTTCGATCAAAGCCACCAAATCATCTCGATAATCCTGCAAAGTTACGGTACCAACTTTAGTCAGACAGTCTTGATATGGTAAGTCACGGTAACGAAAGCTAGGTGTATGCACCGTATACTCCATCTGACGGAGACCTATCGCAAATTCTCCCCAAATATTATCAGTACACCAGGTCTCATGAATTAGGGCACTCTCTCTCTGTTCAAACCCATTTCTTTCATTTCGCCTTTATTAAGTCACGCTAGATTCTTTCCATGTCATCATATCATACTTTCTCTTAGGAAACCTTTATACATTCCTCACAATTGTAAGAAAAAATGACCCCTTATCCAAATAAAAGCTCATTTTCTTATATTCCATTAGTGATTAGCTTTATGCATTTCTTCTTTGACTGGACAAGAGCACTCGCAATCGCCACAAGAACCTTTTCCTTTAATATAGTGACGGATACCAAGACCAGCCAAAGCAAAAATAATGAAGGCAATAATAAACGTAGACATAACAATTCCTCCTAAACCTAAATATGGGCTTCTTGAAGATTATCCAAGCTAATGATTTGATCCTTAATCTGACGCGGTTTACGAACAACAAAGTAAATCATAGTAACTAAAAGTAAGAAAGCAACAAAAGTCCAAATTGTCATTGACTTGCCGTACAGGATAACTTGGCCAAACTGGTAAAGAATTAAACTCACACAATAAGCCAAACCTGTTTGGAAACCGATAGCACCAACCGTCCATTTAAGACTGGCCATTTCACGCTTAATAGCTCCAATAGCCGCAAAACAGGGTGCACAAAGCAAGTTAAAAATCAAGAAGGAATAGGCAGCTAAGGAAGAATAATCTGCTTGTAGAGCCGTAGCCAAACCAGCCTCACTACTGTTATGATAGAGAATTCCGAAGGTGGCAACAACTGTCTCCTTGGCTGCTAAACCTGTGAGAGCAGCAACTGTTGACTTCCAATTTCCAAAACCAAGAGGTGCAAAAATCCAAGACAATCCTTTACCCAAAGTCGCTAAGATACTCATTTCCGTATCAACGGTCTGTAACATAAAGTTGTAGTTGGACATGAACCAAATCAGGACAGTCAAACTGAAAATAATTGTTCCCGCACGTTTGACAAAACTCATAGCCTTACCAAAGGCATAACGTAAGACCGATATGGCTTTAGGCCAGTGGTAGGCAGGCAATTCCATAATAAACGGACTGGTTAAGCCACCCAAAAAACTCGTCTTTTTGAGGGCAATACCTGATAGGATAATAGCAGCCACCCCAATAAAATAGGTACTTGGTGCCACAAAAGAATTACTAGGAAAGAAAGCTCCAGCAATCAAGGCAATAATTTCCAACTTGGCCGAACACGGCATGAAGGTCGCCGTCATAATAGTAATGCGACGGTCCCTTTCATTTTCAATGGTTCGACTAGACATAACCGCTGGAACCCCACAACCTGTCGAAATCAACATGGGAATAAAGGATTTTCCAGAAAGTCCAAAACGACGGAAAATACGGTCCATAACAAAGGCAATACGACTCATATATCCAATGTCCTCAAGCACACCCAAACAGATAAAGAGCACAAAAATTTGAGGAAGGAAGCCTAGCACTGTCCCAATCCCAGCGACAATCCCATCAACAATCAAAGACTTAAGCCAGTCCTGAACTTGAAGATAGTCAAGACCAGAAGTTACCAAATCTGGAACATACTTACCAAAAAGCACATCGTTAGCCCAGTCTGTCCACATGGTTCCAACAGTCTGAATAGATAAGAAATAAACCAAATACATAACTGCTGCGAAAATTGGCAAGGCCAAAATACGGTTGGTGACAATTCTATCAATCTTATCTGACAAGGTCAGGTCAAAATCTTCTGTATAACTTTGAGCCATCTGGCAAACACGTTCAATAAAGGCATAACGCTCATTAATGACAATTGACTCCGCATCTTCTGTGAAAATTTCCTCAGTGATGCGAATGATATCTTTGATTTCTTTTCGTTGAAATGGGGACAAGTCTAGATCAGCCTCAACTAAAGCATCATGTTCAAAGAGTTTAATGGCATAAAAACGCGCAGACCTTTGTGGCACCGAATTTCCCAAAACTTCCAAAATTTGTGAGATGGCAGCTTCTAATTTATCATCATAAATTGGAAAGGCAATATCACCGACTGTAGAAGTCGTCGTATGGGACGCCTTTTTCACTACCTGATCCACACCAGTTTGCTTGAGAGCACTAGTAGCTACTACTGGCACGCCTAGATGATAAGATAATTTTTCAACATTAATCTGTTTTCCCTGAGCCTCTAAAACATCACTCATGTTAAGCGCTAAAGTGACTGGAATACCTGTCTCAATCAACTGCGTTGTCAGATAAAGGTTACGCTCCAAATTTGTCGCATCGACTACATTTAAAATACTGTCGGCCCTTTGGCTCAACAAATAGTCACGCGCCACCTTTTCTTCAGGGCTATAGGGTGACATTGAGTAAATCCCTGGTAAATCCTGAATTTCTAAATCCTTATTCTTTTTGACCAGACCACTTTTTCGTTCTACAGTAACACCCGGCCAGTTACCAACACGCTGATTATTCCCTGTTATCAGGTTGAATAAACTGGTTTTACCACTATTAGGATTACCTATTAATGCAATTTCTGTCATTTTTCCTCTCCCTCTTCCAGCATGACCACACTAATCATTTGCGCTTCCGACTTGCGTAGAGTTAATTCATACCCTCTCAAGCTAATTTCTAGAGGATCTCCCAAAGGTGCTACCTTACGCAATAAGACTCGAGTACGCTTTGTGATTCCCATATCCATAAGACGTCGTTTGGTTTCATTTGCTGAAAAAATATCAGTAACAATAGCCGAACGTCCAACTGGTAATTCAGAAAGAGGTATCTTTTCCTGATCTTCCTCCGCAGGTGCCAAATCAATCTTATCCAGAATCGAAGCATCAAAGGCTAAGCGACTCCCCTTAACGATAATAATAGCACTGTTCTTGGTCTTAGTTACCACCTCAATCGTTTCACCGGCAGCCAACCCTAAGTTAGATAAGTGTAAAAGACTATCCTTAGGGAGGTTAATGCCAAGAATCCGGTAAGGCGTTTTTAAGGCCGCATCATATATGAGCATATTTCTTGACCTACTTTATTATTTTTGATATGGCATCATTATAGCATATTTATCCATCTTTTCCGCAATATTATCCTAAACAAGAATGATTCTAGAAAAGCAGAACACAAAAAAGAAAAGGCTGGAAAAGTTCCAACCTTCACAAACAATGTATACATACTTAATGAATATATTACAAAACTTTACTCAAGAAATCCTTGGTACGATCTTCCTTAGTATTGTCGAAGATCTCTTGTGGTGTACCTTCTTCGACAATGACACCGCCATCCATAAAGATGACACGGTCAGCTACCTCGTAGGCAAAGCCCATTTCGTGGGTAACGATCGCCATTGTCATCCCTGATTTAGCGAGGTCTTGCATAACTGCAAGAACTTCACCAACCATTTCTGGATCAAGGGCTGATGTAGGTTCGTCAAACAAGAGAACGTCCGGATCCATAGCTAAACCACGTGCAATCGCAATACGTTGTTGCTGACCACCTGATAGACTCGTTGGGTAGGCATCTGCCTTATCTTTCAAGCCAACCTTTTCTAAAAGTTCCATAGCCTTTGCTTCTGCATCAGCTTTAGAAACACCCTTAGTCTTAATTGGTGACAAGGTGATATTTTCTTTAACTGTCATATTAGGGAAGAGGTTGAACTGTTGGAAAACCATTCCCATCTTTTCACGCATTTTAAAAATATCGTTGCTCTTGTCTGTAATATCCACACCTTCAAAGGAAATTACCCCTTTTGTAGGCGTTTCAAGTAAGTTCATTGAGCGTAGGAAAGTTGATTTACCAGATCCTGAAGGACCAATGATAACCACTACTTCACCTTTTTTAATATCTAAATCAATCCCTTTGAGAACTTCGTTTTTACCAAAATACTTGTGGAGATTTTTAATCTCAATAATTGTTTCTGCCATTATTTACGTCCCTCCCCAAGTCGTTTTTCCATTTGTTTCAAGAGTGCAGTCATAGCCGTTGTCACAATCAAATAATAGAAGGCTGCGAACAAGAGCGGTGTCAAAGTCAAGTAGGTTGTAGTTGCAACAGTTTGTGCACCATTCCACAATTCCATAACCCCGATAGTTTGCAAAAGTGAACTATCCTTGATAATAGTGACGAACTCGTTACCCAAGGCAGGCAAGATATTTTTAATAGCTTGAGGCAAGACCACATAACGCATGGTATTCCATGGACGGATACCAAGTGAGTAGGCAGCTTCAACCTGACCTTTAGGGATAGACTCGATACCTGCACGCACGCTCTCAGAAATATAAGCCCCACTGTTCAAAGAAAGGACAATAATACCTGGAACGATACGTGACAAATCAAGGTTTAAAATCCCAAACTGAACAGTTGGAAGATTCATGTGGATGAGGTTAAAAGCAATCATAATCTGCACAACCATAGGAGTCCCACGGAAAACCCAAACATAAAGGCTTACCAACCACTCCAAAGGTTTGATTCCAGAACGCTTGGCCAAGGATACCAAAACCCCAAGGATGGTTCCAAAGAAGACCACGCAGACTGAAATCATAATTGTTACTAAGACACCATAGTTAAAGTAAGACCAAAACTGTGGTAGAAATGAAAAATTCATCAAGATACTCCTTACTAATATTCTTCAATATTATATCAGAAAACTGTATAATAATAAAGTATTTTTCTTATAAATGCGGAATTTCAGTATAAAAAATAAAAGATTGCACAGCAATCAAAAACTCTACGAAAACTTTTGAAGTGACTCCAATTTTTTGTAATTAAAACAAGCATAAACTGAAACTCTAGCCCTAAAAAAACACCTGAAACTATTGAGTCTCAGGCATTTTGAATTTTTGGACCCCTATCTGAGGATCCAAATTAATTATTAGTAAAGCAAATCATAGATTTCCATTGCAATCAAGTCGATGCTATCAAATGAGTATGACTCGCGAGCTTCAACATCACGCAATGTGAACACTGGACCATTTTCAGGATCGTTACTAAATGATACTTCGGCAACAACTACTCCTTCGCGTTCAAAATTACGTTTCAAATTACCACCATCAGCCGCCATCATTTCCAGACGGTTAATGATTCTCACCAAATGTGATTCCATGTTATTTCTCCTATTAATTGTGTATTTCTTACTTATTTTATCACACTTATGGGAAAAATGGGGGAATTTTAAATATTTTTCAAGGAATTGTACATAATGGCCTTGATAGAGTGCATACGATTCTCAGCTTCTTGGAATATGATGTCACTGTATTTTTGGAAGACTTGATCTGTAATTTCTAACTCTGCCAAACCATATTTGTCATAGATTTCTTTTCCAATTTGGGTATTGAGATCATGAAAGGCTGGGAGACAATGCATAACGGTAACATCTGGATTTTCTGTCTTGGCTAGTAGGTCTGCATTAATTTGATAAGGCAAGAGTAAATCAATACGAGATTTAAAATCTACCTCTTCACCCATAGATACCCAGACATCCGTATAAAGCATATCCACTCCCTTGACCTCTGAAATATCATCTGTAATGGTTAAATCGGCACCATTATTATGTTTCTGAGCTAGGGCTACAATCTCATCTTCGGGTTGCAGCACCTCTGGGGCAATAATCTTAACATTAACCCCCAAGATAGCCGATGTCACCAAGAGAGAATTAGCCATATTGTTACGACCATCTCCAATATAGGCAATGGTCAAATCTTCCAAACTACCAAAACGCTCCTTCAAAGTCATGAAATCCGCAATCATTTGCGTTGGATGCCAGGTATCCGTCAAACCATTCCAGACCGGAACACCTGAGTACTTAGCCAAATCCTCGACATCTTCTTGCTTAAACCCACGGTATTCGATTCCATCAAACATAGATCCAAGCACCTTGGCCGTATCAACAACAGATTCCTTCTTACCCAGCTGAATGTCTCCAGCACCAAGGTAGGTCACATTCATACCTAGGTCCTGACCGGCCACTGTAAAAGCTGAGCGAGTTCTTGTAGATGTTTTTTCAAAAATCAAGGCAATATTTAAGCCATCTAAATATTTATGCGGAATTCTTTCCTTTTTTAACTGTTTAAATTTTATGGATAAATCAATCAACTCCTCGAGTTCTTGCTTGGTAAAGTCGATTTCTTTTAAAAAGGATTTAGCTTGTGTCATAGGTATCTCTCTTTCATTCTGAATAATATATAAATATTATATAATATTTTTTCATTTTATACAAGTGGTTTTGAATTAAAATTCAAAACCAGCACTCTTGTCAAGAGAGTGCCAAACCTAAATACTTTTTACTTGCAATCTACCTTCTGCATGCTATAATGGTGTCATAGATTTGACCTTTTTTGACCAAGTTTTTTTCATTAAAGGTCTTTCCCAATTCAAATAGAAAAGAGGTTCTGATATGCTCTGTCAAAACTGTAACCTTAATGAAGCTAGTATTCATTTATATACCAATGTAAATGGTAATCAGCAACAAGTTGACCTCTGTCAAAATTGTTATAAAATCATGAAATCTGACCCCCAAAACCCCCTCAATCAATTCAATCAAACAGGAGGTTCCAACTTCTTCGATGATTTCTTCAGCGACCTAAATAACTTCCGTTCTTCTAACGGTGATCTTCCCAATACACCTCCAACACAAGAGGGAGGCAACCGAGGAAACGGTGGCAATACACAAGGGCCAGGCCGTCCAGAAGGACCACGCCAACAAGCTCCTCAACAACCTCAAGGCCTTCTTGAAGAATTTGGAATTAATATCACAAATATTGCTCGTCGTGGAGACATTGATCCTGTCATTGGTCGTGACGAAGAAATTATTCGCGTCATCGAAATCCTGAACCGCCGTACCAAGAACAACCCTGTTCTCATCGGTGAGCCTGGTGTTGGTAAAACCGCTGTAGTCGAAGGACTTGCCCAAAAAATTGTTGACGGTAATGTGCCACAAAAACTCCAAGGTAAGCAAGTGATCCGTCTTGATGTGGTCAGCCTGGTTCAAGGGACTGGTATCCGTGGCCAATTTGAAGAACGCATGCAAAAACTCATGGAAGAAATTCGTCAACGTCAGGATGTTATCCTCTTTATTGACGAAATCCATGAAATTGTAGGAGCTGGTAATGCTGGGGATGGCAATATGGATGCTGGAAATATCTTAAAACCTGCACTTGCCCGTGGAGAGCTTCAACTTGTTGGAGCAACAACACTCAACGAATACCGTATCATTGAGAAAGATGCTGCACTCGAACGTCGTATGCAACCCGTTAAGGTAGATGAGCCAACAGTTGAGGAAACAATCACAATTTTGCGTGGTATTCAGCCTAAATATCAAGACTACCACCATGTCAAATACACTGATGAAGCCATTACTGCAGCTGCAGAATTGTCCAACCGCTACATTCAAGACCGCTTCTTGCCAGACAAGGCCATCGACCTTCTGGATGAAGCTGGTTCGAAGATGAACTTGACCCTCAATTTTGTTGATCCTAAAGATATCGACAAACGTTTGATTGAAGCAGAGAATCTTAAAGCTCAGGCTACTCGTGACGAGGACTTTGAAAAAGCTGCCTACTTCCGTGATCAAATTGCCAAATACAAGGAAATGCAAAAGCAAACCATCAAAGACCAAGATATGCCTGTCATCACAGAAAAACATATCGAAGCTATTGTGGAACAAAAGACCAATATTCCTGTCGGTGATTTGAAAGAAAAAGAACAATCACAACTTCTTAGTCTTGCCGATGATCTTAAATCACATGTTATCGGACAAGATGCTGCAGTTGATAAGATTGCCAAAGCTATCCGCCGTAATCGTGTTGGATTGGGTGCTCCAAACCGCCCAATTGGTAGCTTCCTCTTCGTAGGTCCTACAGGAGTCGGTAAAACTGAGCTCTCTAAACAATTGGCTATTGAACTCTTTGGTTCAGCTGACAGTATGATTCGTTTCGACATGTCAGAATACATGGAAAAACACGCTGTTGCTAAATTGGTTGGTGCCCCTCCAGGATATGTTGGTTACGACGAAGCTGGTCAGTTGACTGAAAAAGTCCGCCGTAATCCTTATTCACTTATTCTTTTAGATGAGGTTGAAAAAGCTCACCCAGACGTTCTTCACATGTTCCTCCAAGTACTTGACGACGGTCGTTTGACTGATGGTCAAGGGCGCACTGTAAGCTTCAAGGATACCATCATCATCATGACATCAAATGCTGGTACTGGTAAAGTTGAAGCTAGCGTTGGCTTTGGAGCTACCCGTGAAAATCGTACCAATTCTGTTCTTAACCAGCTTGGAGATTTCTTCAGTCCTGAATTTATGAACCGCTTTGACGGTATTATCGAATTCTCTGCCCTCAGCAAAGAAAATCTCCTTACTATCGTGGACCTCATGCTTGATAATGTCAACCAACGCTTGGCTAACAACGGTATCCACCTCAGTGTAACAGAGAAAGTTAAGGAAAAATTGGTTGACCTTGGTTACGATCCTAAGATGGGTGCTCGACCACTACGTCGTACCATCCAAGATCACATTGAAGATGCTATTACCGACTTCTACCTTGAAAATCCAAACGAAAAAGATCTCAAGGCAGTCATGACCTCAAAAGGCCACATTACCATTAAGTCTGCTAAAAAAGTCGAAAAAAATACTCAAAAAGCTGAGGCAGCAAAAGAATCTGATTAAACAAATAAACCAAGTCATTACGACTTGGTTTATTTATCTTTTCATTTCCTATTTTCAAATTTATCCCTAATTCTGCCTAAATCAATAGGAAAATGAGCAAAATTTTAGTATAATATAGGCAAATAAACGTAAGGAGCAACTCATGAATCCAACATTTGGTGACAAGGTTGAGGGAGCTCATTATCAAACACGTTACGGTGTTTATGCTGTGATTCCTAACCAAGAAAAGACAAAGATTATTTTAGTCCAGGCTCCTAACGGAGCTTGGTTTCTCCCAGGTGGAGAAATCGAAGCAGGCGAGGATCACTTTAGTGCCTTAGAACGCGAGTTAATTGAAGAACTTGGGTTTACAGCCACTTTAGGCCAGTACTATGGCCAGGCTGATGAATACTTCTATTCAAGCCACCGTGACACTTACTATTACAATCCAGCCTATATTTATGAAGTTGTAGATTTTTCAAAAATTGGCAAACCCCTCGAAGATTTCAATAACCTAGCATGGTTTCCAATTGATGAGGCAATTGCCAAGCTAAAACGTGGTAGTCATAAATGGGGAATCGAACAATGGAAAGCAAACAACATAACAACTGGCAAATCTTAGGAGGAAACTATGAAACTCATTAATACGACCCGTACACACCAAGAACTCGTTCAAAACCAACTAGACAACACGGATGCCTTTCTCGTAGAGACCTACTCTGCTGGGAATACTGATGTTGTCTTTACACAAGCACCTAAACATTATGAACTCTTGATTTCAAATAAACATCGTGCTGTTAAAGACAACGAATTAGAAGTTATCCGTGAATTCTTCCTTAAACGAAAAATCGACAAAGATATCGTTTTGATGGACAAACTTAGAACAGTACACACTGACAAATTGATTGAGATTTCATTCCCAACAACTGTATAAATTCAAAAGAAGCCGTGGCCACCGCCACAGCTTCTTTTTTTATAAAACTTTCGAAGCTTGATCCAAGACTTCCATGACCTGGTGGCTATGCTCCAACTGCTTGGCAACACTGTCAAAATCCTTGGTCGCTACCATCTTTTCAAAAGATACAAATTCATCATACATACGATGTTTTGGACTATTAAGATTAATCACAGTCTCTTCTTGACCATTAAGAGTAAGACCAATTTCAGGAAGGGTGTTGGTTGCACCAAAAATAGTAATGGCTCCCTTATCACCTTGAATAGTTGAACGGATCTCCGCACTACAGTCTTTAGCTCCAATGGCAACAGCCTTAAAGTTACCATAGTCCAAAACTAAAATTCCTGACGTATCCACTCCTCGCTCCACATTAGGTAGATATTCCACACGATTAGGCTTACCAAAAAGTCCAACAAGAAGGTGAATATTATAGATATTAAGATCTCTAAGTGCTCCACCACCCATTTTAGGGTTAAAGGCAGGTGCAATCTCTCCTCGCTTAAAGGCATCGTAACGTGACGAATATTGGGAATAATTGATGTTAACAATTTTAATATCACCAATTTCAGATAAAGAGTCCTTGATAACTTTAAAATTTTCCAGATATTGATTTGTTATTGCTTCTATCAAGAGAAGCTCTTTTTCTTGAGCAAGCTTAATCAGCTCTTCAAACTCTCCCAAATGCAGGGTAAAAGGTTTCTCACAGATGACATGCTTGCCAGCTATAAGTGCTTGCTTGGCATAGTCATAGTGGGTATGATTAGGTGTTCCAATATAAATGGTCTCAACATCTGGATTGGACAAGATCGCTGAATAATCACTTGTCGCCTGAGTAAGACCATACTGCTTGGCTAAAGCTTCAGCCTTATCAAGTGATCGTGGTGTTGACAAGATAGCTTCAAGCTCAATACCCTCAATAGTCATTAACACAGGAAGGACCTCTGTAACAATCATCCCTGTACCTAATAGTGCCAGTTTCATTAAACTACCTCCTTATTTCTCTAAACTCTCTTATGCATGAAGTAATTCCATAACAGAACTATAATGAAAGAGGACTCCAATAGAAGCCCTCCGAGACTTAATGACGTCCAAGCAGTTTCTTAACTCCTTGAATCGCTTTATATTTAAGCGGTTGTGGATAATAACGGAAAGTTCCCATCTTACGAACAATATAACCATTAAAGTTTTGTTTAAATCGCAAAACCCCATCAGAACCATCAAAAATTCCCATAATACCAAGGAAGTTATAGAAGCTGACGCCACGTTTAATAGCCTGTGTCATTACATACTCTTGCAAAAGTGCTGGAGCATAAAACTTATTAAATTCAGGATAAGAGCCACTGAAAAGATAGACTGCCTCTTGAGGGGTGTAAACGAAGAGACTTCCGGCTAGAACAATGTCTTCTTGACCATACTTGTCAATAAAGGCAGTCGCTTCTCCCTTACGAACATCAAAAGTCTCAAACTGACTTGATAGCTCTCGCAATTGGTTTTGTTTTTTCTCAGATTTAGGATTAGATCCCAAATCAGCTTGCAATTTGACAATTCTAGCTCCCAACTTTGCCTGATCACTCTCCAAATGATCAAAGTAATCTTGAAAATTCAGGGTAGCTACCATAAAATCGGCATTATCACCAAAAGCATCATAAAAATCTTGATAATATTCTAGCGATTTATCACTATACTCACGACGATCAGAGGTCGCTGAAGTGATTTCTTTAAAAATAGATAACTCATCACGTTTCAGTTTTTTCAACTTAATACCAAAGGTTTTGGCTTTTTTAACCAGAGGTTTCCCTTTTTTACTGAATGATTTGATGAGATCTTTTTCCGCAACCCCTGATAGGTCCTTCACATAATGCCAATCAGGCTCACCACCAGGATAGCCTGTCTGTAAACCATCAAAGCTATAACCTAAATCAGTCAATTGACTAATCAACTGCTTCTGCTCATCACTAGTTGGTTCACCATTACTGTCAAAAGTTTGATAAGTATCATAAGGTTTGATTAATAGTTCAAGAGCACCATTTTCCTTAGCATAATCCTTCAAACCTTGGTAAAAGTCGCTCAGATGAGCTGCATTTGAGTGAATCGGTCCACAATTCACCTCCATACGAAGCCCACCAGTCATAGGCATGCTGTAGACAATTGCTGAGACTTCTAGCTTGTCTCCTTCTTTCCAAGCGACATAGCTAATGCTAAACCCACGTTTTTCAAGAAGCTTAGCCATTTCCTCAGTTTGCATAAAAGAACGCTCAGACACTTGTTGAGCATGTGTGTTAAATTCTTCTTTAGTTACTTGAATGAAGCTCATTTTTTTCCTTCCTAAAATGGATAAAGTAAATGACGAGTGAGATAAAAAGCAAGATGGCAAGTACTGCCACTAATGGTATTCGGATTGGACGGATATTAAGAAACAAGTCCCCACTGACTGCATAAACAACAGAGAGTGGTGGCATTCCAATTAGTGTCGCTAAAATCCTTTTCCTTGTGGGTAATTTCATCTGAACACAAGCATAATTGACCAAAGCTGATCGGATAAAAGGAGTAGAGAATGCTAGGAAAATACCAATAAAGCAATGTTTAAAGGACTCAACATAGTTTAGGAGTTTCTCCATACGTTTAGATCTCTCAAGTCTTCTCAGAATTTCAAAACTAGTCAAATTTCCAAAAGTATTCCCAATAATATTCATCGGAATCACAAGCAAAGGGATATAGAGTAGCCCAACAAGAATACAAAAAATAGAACTTGAAACTCCAGGAATAGCTGATGACAGAATCATTAGACTAAGAAGTATCATTGCGTTTTGGAATTCAGCCTGCTTAAAAACCTCTTTTAAAAAGGCTTGAGCATGATTAGCATTGGTCCACTTCTTGATTTAGGGGATAAAATTATTTAAAAGAGGCCATAAGAATACCAGAATTAAACCTGCTATCCCTATAAAAAATACCCTTTTTAGTCATTATATTTCCTCAAATTTAATCACTCCTTTTATTATAACAAAAAAATACCTTCATTGATTTAGAAAGGCATCTTTTACTGTGATTACTTGTTAATCAAATTTTCTTGAGACTTGTTTTCCAAGGCACCATTTTTAAAGTTAAGAGTAAGGCTACCTGTTTTCCCTTTCTTAGTTACAAGGTTAGATGACCAAAGTGCTTGTGTCATTGTCGCATCAGAAGAAACAGCGATAGAATAAACATCTGGTACCCCAAGTGTTTTGACCACATTATCATAGCTAGTTCCATTTTTAAGATCTTCATACATTTTCAAAGTGATTTTAGAATCCCGAACGTAAGAAAAAGTTGAAATTGACTTAACAACGGTACTATTGTTAAAAAGTTTTGCTGTAACAACAACATTATCATACTGCCAATTATAGACATCAAGCGTGGCGTCTCCTGCCTGCTCCTGACTAGTTGATGTTGGCTCACCAAACAACCCCTTCAAACTATCAAGATTTGATCCCCCAGAAAACTCCTGAGAAGCATTTGCCATGGTAATCTTATCAAAGTTCTGACGAACATTTCCATGCTTAACAGTTAAGATCTTGGATGCTTCATTATCCAAAGATCCTTTCGTCTCAGTCTTAGACGAAGAATTTCCGCAAGCAGCTAAGGAAAAAAGTGAGAGACCTAAAACGGTCAAAGACAAAAGTTTTTTCATAATAAGTTCCTATACACAAATAAAAGGCTGACGCCTCAAGTTTTTTATGGAGCCGGTGGGAGTCGAACCCACGTCCAAACATCTGCCAACATATTCGTCTACAACCATAGGTTATGTCTTTCATTTAACAGATAGACGACACATAACTCAAGCCTTCTATATGCGAGCCTATAAATCTCTTTTCGACCAGCTAGGCAATGGTCAAACGTAGCTTATAAATCAATAAAACCTCTAAGCAAACATAAGCAATCTGCTAGAAGTCACGCGAGCAGGTGTTTAGGCTGCTACAGCGTAAGAATTAGTATTTTTTGCAGTTATATTTAACTGAGCGTTAACGTCGCCACACGAGTCGCAGAATATGCCTCATAATGCCTGTCGAATCCGTAACGACCCCAATATGAGATACTGAGTATTATAGCAAAATTTTTAATAAATAGCAAAAGATTACCAAGATATATACAAAAGTATAGACTATGTACGATTTATTAGCATCTAGCTCTCTACCCAATTTACAGAAATAGATAATTCGGTTATTATTACAAATTACTATTCAATGACTTTCTCCCTAAACTCTAAAGATACTATATATCATTTACCTTTTCTAACATTCCCTGAATTTACAGAGTACTCTTGATAAATTTAACAACTAAAAAACGCTGAAAGCATTACTCTCTCAACGTTTCCTCTTTGCACCCTAAGGGAATCGAACCCCTATCTCAAGAACCGGAATCTTACGTGATATCCATTACACTAAGGGTGCTAACAGTATACTATTATAGCATACTCTAAAATATAAAAAAAGACATGTTTACATGCCTTTTTATTATCTTACAATTCGATATCTCCGAAAAGATCCGCCATTGAGAATCCAGATTGAGTTTCTGGAAGCTCATAGTCACGTTTTTCTTGACGTTTTGGACGACGTGGACGTGATTGACGTTTTTCGTTGTTTTCGCCTTCAGCGTTAGCTGGACGTTCTTCAAGAGCTTTGATAGAAAGTGATACACGTTCTGCGTCAGCGTTTACTTCAAGAACTTTAACTGTAACGTCTTGGCCTACTGAAAGAACATCTTTTGGATTTTCAACACGTTTGTGTGAAATTTGTGAGATGTGAACAAGTCCATCGATTCCTGGCAATACTTCAACAAAAGCACCAAAGTCAGTCAAACGTTTAACTTTACCTTCAATTACATCACCAGCAGCAAGTTTTTGTTCAACGCCATCCCATGGTCCAGGCGTTGTTGCTTTAAGTGAAAGCGATACACGTCCTGCTTCTTCGTCGATAGCAAGAACTTTAACTTCAACTTCATCACCAACAGATACAACTGATTTAGGTGAAACGTTACGTTCGTGAGACAATTCAGTCACGTGAACAAGTCCGTCAACACCACCAAGGTCGATGAAAGCACCGAAGCTTGTCAAACGAGCAACTTTACCAGTTACGATTGAACCAACTTCAAGTTTAGAGAAGACTTCTTTACGAGCTTCTGCAGCTTCGGCTTCAACAACTTCACGACGTGAAAGGATGAAACGGTTTTCAGCTGGATCAACTTCTTTGATTTTAGCGTCAAATTCTTGACCTACAAATTGTTCAGTGTTACGAACAAAACGAGTATCGATCATTGAAGCTGGAATAAATCCACGAAGACCTTCAAATTCAACTGAAAGTCCACCTTTAACAGCGCGTGTTCCTTTAACAGTAACAACTTCTTCTTCACGACCAACAAGTTTATCCCAAGCTTTGCGAGCTTCCAAGCGTTTTTTAGATACAAGGTAAGTTACAGTATCAGTATCTTTACCAACAACTTGACGAAGAACAAGCACTTCAAGTGTTTCACCAACTTTAACAAGGTCTGCAACGTTTGCGTCACGGTCGTTTGTCAATTCACGACGTGTCAAAACACCTTCGATACCAGTTCCTTCGATAACAACATTTGCTTGATCATTATCTACTGAGATAACTTCAGCTGTTACAACGTCACCTGTGTTAACTTCGCTAACACTGTTTAGCAATTCTTCAAATTCGTTCATTCTAAAAAGATCCTCCAACAAGAGCCAGCCAATTCTGACCCTTGATAACAATATATTTTTCAAGGTACCCGCAAAGACAATTATTAACATAGACGGTGCCAATGCACCCGATACCTTTGACTGGGGTAGCTGGATTCGAACCAACGCATGAGGGAGTCAAAGTCCCTTGCCTTACCGCTTGG